>JAYSYN010000338.1:0-8202 GCA_043727575.1 Fimbriiglobus sp. | reverse complement strand
TAACTTGTCCGATAAATACCCGAAATGTGACAGAAAATGATCGGAATTCGGGTTCGGAAGGGCTGAGAAGGGAGATAACTAGACATTACTAGACGGATGAAGTGAGATGGGTGGACTTTTGCGCGCGCCTACGAGAGGCGAGTGCGGATGGGTGTTTCGCCATGGGCCGTGAATGCGCGTCACTTTTTCCCGTACCAGACCCCGTCGCGCGTCCGCCGAACGACCTCGTATTTCTCCGCCATCCACGCCACGACGGCCGGATAGCGCTCGCGCAGCAAATCGTCGATTTTGTCCGGGTCCCGGTTCACGTAAATGTAAACCGGCTCGGCGCCCTTCAATTGCGCCGTCAGGTCGTCGCGGATCGTCCGCGGGTAGAGTTCGAGCGACCATCCGTGGATCGCCGTGGCCGGTCGGCGGTCGGCGAACGCGTAAAAACTGGGGTTCCCCGCCACGAAGATCGGCCCCGGCTCCGATCCGGGCTCGCGGAGCCAAGCGGTCTCCGAACGGGCTTGCCCGTACGCCGTGCCCAAGCTTTCGCGGCTGGCCCGGCGGTCGGCCGGCGTCAATCCGAAGCCGTGCGACGCGATGTGAAAATAGGCGAACGCCCCGGGGGCGAGCCACGGCGAACAGAGGACGATGGCCGCGAGGGCGAGCGCGCCGCGCTCTCGGACACGGAGCGGCCGATTCAATGCGGACCGTACGGACGCCGCGAGGGTGGGCCAAGTGTACGCGGCGAGCGCCGAGGCGGGAACGCCCAAAAGCAGGAAATGGTACGACCACCAAGACGTCCGTTGGACGAGGATAATCCCGATGGCCGCGGGGAAGAACAGGGCGAGCGCGGCGACGCACGGATCGCGCGTCCCTCGGCGGGAAGCGAAGGCGCCCAATACGGCGGTCGCGCCGACGGAGCTGTACTCGTCGAGGAACCATTTCGCGGAGAGCGCCAACCGGGACGCGCCGGCCCGGTCGCCCTCGGCCAAAAACAACCGCGGGTGTTCGACCAGCGTCGTCCACGCGGAGTCCCACGCGTCGTGCGCGGCGAAATATCGGATCGCCGGCGCGAGGGCCAACGCCATTCCGGCCACGAGCATCCCCGCGCCGAGCGCCGCCGTCCGGACGCCCCCATGCCCCTCGCGGCGGGCGGCGCGCCAGAGCAAATAGCACCACGGCATCACCAAAGCCGCGCCGAAGAGAAACTTGAAGAGCACGACGACCCCGCCGGCCGCGCCGGCCGCGAGCCACCAGCGCCACGATGCCGTCCCGGAGCCCGCGGCGCGCGCGGCGAGCCCGATAGCGAGGACGATGGGAAAACCCGCCAGCCCTTCGACCTTGGTCAGGTGGAACGGCGTCCCGTACGAGGTGAAATAATAGACGCCCGAGATGAGCACGGCGGGTGCCAACGGCAGACGGTCGAGCCCGTGGGCGCGTTTCGAGGCCAGCGAAACCGCGAAGGCGAACCCCGTCCACCAAATCCATTCCAGGGTACGGACGCCCTCTTCGTCGAAACCGAACAGCGTCCCGGCGAGCTGATTGAACCAAAAAATTCCGGGGTTGGTGATGTCCCACACGTCGCGGTAGAGCACGGCACCGCGATCCATTTCCGAAGCCGTGTTCAGGTAGAGGGCCGTGTCGCCCCGGAATGGCATGGCGAGACTCGGCCAACCGGCGATGGCCCAGACCGCCAACAACCCGAATGCGGATCGCCACATCGCGCGGACTCCGGGGTTTTGTTGCGGCATCGCCCCAAGATCGAGCCCGAGCGGTCTCACACCCCGACTTGCGTCTCGTCCATCACTTGCGGGTGCGTCTGCCAGCGGGGCGGGAAGAAGTAGCAGATCAGCACGCCCAGAACGTAGAGGCCGAACATCGGCACGAAGAGGTAGAGCATCGTCACGACGTCCGGCGTTGGCGTGATGATCGCCGAGAAGACCGCGAGGATGAACACCGCGTAGCGCCATTTCTTCCAGTAGGCCTGCGCCGTGAACAGGCCGATGCGATTCAGGAAAAACATCACCAGCGGGGTCTGGAACGACACCCCGAAGACCAACGGCAGCATGATGGCGAAGCCGAGCCATTCGTTCAGCCGGAGATCGGGGTCGAGGTCGACGTAGCTGTTGAAACCGAGGAGCGCCTTGACGGCGCCGGGCAGCACGATGAACTGGCAGAGCGCCGCCCCGGCGAGGAATAGACCCACGCTGAAGGGAAGGTAATAGTGGACGTACTTCCGTTCGTGCGGGTACATGCCCGCGGCGAAGAACGACCACATTTGGAAGAAGATCCACGGGCTGCTCAGCAGAACCCCGCAGAGCAGGCTCACTTTGAAGTAGACCATGAAGGCTTCTTGCGTGCTCAGCGTCGTCAGGTAGCGGCGCGTGCCGAGGTAGCCTTGCCCTTCGTCGCCATACGAGCTGAAATAGGCCGGGAAGACCTTGGCGCTCATTTCGATTTCGGTCTGCTCCGGGTCGACCCGCTTCACACCGAACGTTTTTTCGAACGGCTCGATCGGGAAGCGGATCGGGAAATCCTTCTCGGCGCCGAGCAGCGCCACTTTTTCCTCGTCCGTGAGTTCGCTGATGTCGCCGTCGTACTTCTTGAGTTTCGCGCGGATGCGTTCGACCTCGGCCGGGTCGGTCCGGCGGATCCCCTTTAGTTTGCCTTGGGCTTCCGGCGAGGCGTTGCGGCGCGCGTAAAAGTTCCGCACCTGCGATTCGACCGGCTCGGTGATGATGCGCATCGCCGGGCGGCCCATGCCGAAACCGGGTCGGTCGAGGTAATCGCCGATGCCGTCGAGGATGAATCCGATGACCAAGCAGAAGGCAAGGCCGAGCAGAGCTTTGATGAGCCGGCTGCGCAGCTCTTCGATATGGTCGCCGAAGGACATCCTCGTGTTGTCGAAGATGTCGTCGGGGTAGTCGGGGCGCGTCCGAGCCATGGCAGAATCTCCGCGGGCGTGCGTTGGCTTAAAGCCCAACCACGTGGCGAAGGTGCACGGTCGGTTGGAAGAACGGGGTGTAGGGAAATCATAGCGGAAGCGCCGACCCGGCTCAAGTGGGGAATATCCGCGGTGTCCGTTGGTCCGTATCTTCTCGAACTCTTCACTACCGCGCGGTGCCCTCGCTTCTGATAATGGTACTATCTGAGTCCCTGCGCCGAGACCGGAGCGAAATCATGCCTTGGAAACCGTTCGCGCCTTTCGCCCTTATCGCCGGTGGTCTCGTGGCCGTCGTACTCGTGCCGCGTTCTGCCGCCGAGGAAAAAGCGGTCCGCGTGTTGCCCGGCCTGCAAAAGGACGGCTCGATGCAACTGCCGAACCAGTGGAAGCTGATGCCGGCGGGGACGCACCTCGAAGTCGGCGATCTGCCGTCGAACATCCAACTGCACCCGACCGGACAATTCGCGGCGGTCTTGCACTGCGGTCTCAAGGAGCACGAAGTCCACATTCTGGATCTGAACGCGAAGAAGCGGAAGATCGTCTGCCGCGTGACCATGGATCAAGCCTTCTACGGACTGACGTGGTCGCCCGACGGCAAGCAGATTTACGCCAGCGGTGGCGAGTTCGACCTCGTCCACATCTGGGACTTCGACAAGGGCTTGCTGCACAACCACCGGACGCTCGACGTCGGCGGGGTACCGAATGTCAAGCGCGCCGTTCCGGCCGGGCTCGCCCTCGATGCGACGGGCAAGGAGTTGTTCAGTTGCGCCTTGTGGGCCGACGCCGTGGTGCGCGTGCCGCTCGATAATCCGGGCAATAAGGTCATCATTCCGCTGGCGTATGTCGAACCGAAAAAAGAAGGCCCCGGCGGCGATCCGCCCAGTCCGCCGGACGGCCGCAAGGAAGATCCGAAACCGATGGTCGCCGAGGAAGACGCGGGCGTGACCCCGGCGAAGAACAACGGCTACCCCTACGCCTGCTTGCCCGAACCGGGCGGGAAACGCCTGTTCGTGAGTTTGTGGGCCAAGGCCGGCATCGCGGTGATCGATCTCGAAACGAACAAGGTGACCGCGATCTGGAAAACGGCCAGCCACCCGACCGAGATGCTGCTCGACCCGAAGGGGAAGGCGCTCTACGTCGCCTGTTCCAATAGCACGCAAGTGACCGTGCTCGACCCCGCGACCGGCACGACGATTCAAACGATCAACGCGGCGCTTTATCCGCAGGCCCCGTCGGGGAACACGCCGAGCAGCTTGGCGATGACCCCGGACGGCGAGATGCTCTTCGTGGCGAATTCCGACGCCAACAACCTCGCCGTTTTCAACATCGGCGATCCGAAGATGGCCAAGGCCCTCGGCTTCATCCCCACCGGTTGGTACCCGACGAGCGTGCGCTACAACAAGCTCGACAAGACGCTGTACGTCGCCAACGGAAAAGGGAACGCGTCCAAGGCCAACCCGAGCGGGCCGAACCCGTTCTTGACCTTCGACAAAGGCATCCTCGAATACATCGGCGGGCTTTTCAAAGGCTCCGTCTCGGCGATCCCGCTGCCGACCCCGGCCGCGATGGCGAAGCATTCCAAACTCGCCTACCAGTGCAGCCCGTTGAACAAAGACAACGCCCCGAAGCTCGACGATGTGCCCGCGGACAATCCGATCCCAAAAACGCTCGGCGACGCGTCCCCGATCAAGCACGTGATCTACATCATCAAAGAGAACCGCACCTACGACCAAGTTTTCGGCGACCTCCCGCAAGGGAACGGCTCGCCCGAACTCTGCCTGTTCCCGAAGGCGATCACGCCGAACCACCACAAGCTCGCGGAGGAGTTCGTGCTGCTCGACAACACCTACGTCGACGGCGAAGTCTCGGCCGATGGCCACGAATGGAGCATGGGGGCCTACGCAACCGACTTCGTCGAGAAACTCTGGCCGCTGAGCTACCGCGGTAGCCCCGGCAAGACCTTCGGCTACCCGAGCGAAGGAGCCGCCGACGTCCCCGGTCGGCCCGCCGCTGGCTACCTCTGGGACCGCGCGGCCGAGGCGAAGGTGAGCTACCGCAGCTACGGCGAATGGATCGCCAACGGCAAGAAAGCCAAGGACGGCACCTTCGAAGACGGCGTGGCCACGGTGAAGGCGCTCGAAGGCCACTTCGACCCCAAATACCGCGGCTACGATCTCGACTACACCGATGTGAAACGGGCCGAGCGCTTCTTGAGCGAGTTGAAGCGATTCGAGAAAGCCGGTGAAATGCCCGCACTGCAAATCCTCAAGCTGCCCAACGACCACACCTCGGGCACGCGCATCGGCAAGCCGACGCCGACCGCGCAGGTGGCGGACAACGACCTCGCGCTGGGCATGGTCATCGAAGGGCTCAGCGAAAGTCAATTTTGGAAGGACACCGCCGTGTTCGTCATCGAAGACGATGCCCAGAACGGGCCGGATCACGTCGATGCCCACCGCGTCGTGGCGCTGGTCATTTCGCCGTACACGAAGCGCAAGCACGTCGATTCGACGATGTACTCCACGACGAGCCTGCTGCGGACGATGGAATTGATCCTCGGCCTGAAGCCGATGAGCCAATTCGACGCCGCGGCCCGGCCGATGTACCACAGCTTCACGGCGAAGCCGGACCTAACCAAATACAAAGCGGAGAAGCCCAAGGCCGACCTCGACGAGTTGAACAAACCCGGCGCGTTCGGCGCGGCGCTCTCGGAGAAATTCGACCTGACGAAGGAAGACCAAGCCGACGACCTGCTCTTCAACGAAGTGATTTGGAAAAGCGTGAAAGGGGCGAAGAGCCGGATGCCGGCGCCGGTCCGGGCCGGGTTCTTCGTCCCGGTGAAGTAAGATGGGCGAGCCTTTCCGACGGAGTGCTCCACCCCCCGTCGGAAAGCACCGTTCCCGGTCGGAAAGCGACCAACTCTTCGGAATGACCAGTGCCAGCCGAGACTTGCGACGAGCCGTGAAAACGAGAGTCGGTCGGAAAGGACGGCCTCTGAGCCAGAAACGACCCTTTTTCAAGATTCTTCCGGAATTGTTTTGACAACCGACCGGCCTTCGGTTCCACTTCATTGGAGAGCACTTCCGGGCACCTGACATGCTCCAGCGATTCCTCCGCCAGTCGAAGTCGGCCCATCACCCCCGGAGCGCCCCCACCTCCCAGCTTGCCAAGCTGAAGTTGGAACAATTGGAAGCGCGTGACGTACCCGCGATTTGGGCCATCGATTTGCCCGGCTCCACCGCCGGCTTGATCGGCGACACCGCCGCCACCATTTCCGGTTCCCTCGCCCTCGATCCTTCCCTGCCGACCGACGCCGCCGGCCGCGCCCTCGTCGAAGCCGCGACCGCCCGCGAGGCACTGGAACGCGCGCTCGTCGGGACCATCACGGTCTCCGTCGGCCAAGAGACGCTGGTCTACACGATGGGGCCGGGGAGCATCGGCAACGCCCCGGGCGAACACAAACCCTTCTGGCTCGACGGCGCCGTGTTGCGCTTCGAAGACATGGCCCACTCGGCCAACGGCAGCGGATGAGATCGCCAAGGATAAAGGCTGGACGAAGTGACTCTCCCGGTTTCCGGTTTCGGATTGCAGCATTCTCAGCAAGAGTGGGGCTGGGTCCTTCAAAGGTATTTCGGCATAAGTATGTCGCTTGTACACCGGTGTATATTATGCTTCTGAATTCTCGGTCGGCCAATCTCGCCGGGGCCAGTGCCATCGCACTCGGACTGTTCGTCCTCGCGGTCGATCCTTCGGGGAAGGCGGCGTGTGCACCCGTGCCAAAGGTCGAGCCGATCATCAAGGTTCGACTCGCGCTGGACAAGGCGGAGATCACACTCGGCGAGACGGTGAAACTCGAAGAATCCATTCCGGTAAAACCGGAGGTCAAAGTGAGCGGTTTCACAAGGACCGTGACCCGCATCGGACGCTACGATCCGCAATCGGGTGGCACGGTGAATCTTCGACCCAAAGACTTCGAGGACATCACCGGGCTTTGCGATGATCGCGACGGTGCCTTGCCGGCGATCTCGGGCTTTTCCAACCCGCGAATGTTGCCCGACCTCGGTAAGGGTCGACGGGGTATCGTGACCGAGTTCGTACCGAAACGGCTCGGGATCTTCCTCATCCAAACCCGGTGGAGCGTGTCGGGAGATTCCGATTGGCACAGTCCGCCAATTGTGTTGGTCGTTCAGCCACCGACCGATGAAAAAGGTCGGCCGATTGTGAAACCCGAATGGTTGGCAAACGATTGATCCGGCGGTTCGGGCGAAATTAGAACGAGAACGAGCGAAGGCCTCGACCAATAACCATCTGGAGTCCGCCGGTGTTTCCCATCGTTTGCGCCGTTACGGTGGCCTTCGGTTCCGTATTCGTCCCTCACGTCCTCGACTTGGACGGGAGGGGATTGAGAATCTACCATCTCGGTGCGCGGGGGCCCCTGATCGCGGGGGAACCTCTCAATCGGATCCCTTTCGCAATCGCATTGCATAATTACTCCAAAAAAACGCTCGCATTCCGCCCCTTGGATGACGCCATAGTAACGGGCGACCTGAGGCTTACCATCAGCGGACCCGCAGGGAAGCCGCTCCAGAGCATGGCGGACGCCTACAGTCGCTCCAATGCTCCCGTCGCCAAGCTGCTCGCGGGCGAGCGCACCTCGCGTGCGTTCCGATTCGCCGATTTCGGCTACGGCGAAATCCGCGAACCGGGGCAGTACCGCCTACAGGCGTCGCTGAAGCTCGACGCGGTCGTCCTTGCGGCGCCGCCTGTGTTTTTCGAAGTGGTGGATCCGCTCGCCGAATCAATACTTTCGAGTTTTCGAATACCCTTGGAAGGCCCTCAGGCCGCGCTCCCTCCTTTTGAACGGCCGAACCCGGTATTGCAGCAAGTGAAAATTCGGGACCGGGTCTTGCTTGTCTACCGTCGATTTTGCGGCGCGAAGTGGAACGATCAAATCGATTCGACCACGCGCCTCGCCGAATTGCCGGGCAAGGTTCTGGATTTGAAAGTTGAAGGCGCGTACGGGAGCGGCAATCCGCTGACGATCACCTACCGCGAGCACAGTTACAGCAAGTTCACGACCACGCTCGTCATCAATTCCATCGATGGCCGGCCGTGGACGGCGGAGGAAGAGAAGCATCGGCAGGAGAAGCTGAAGAAGCTCGCGCTGGTGCCGGAGAAGAAGTAGGGGCCATCCCCATCGGGCACAGATCGACGACCCCGATGAAGCTAGAGCGGACATCGAGTTTTCGTAGCGGGCAAATCTGCTCGGT
>JAYSYN010000337.1:0-8234 GCA_043727575.1 Fimbriiglobus sp. | reverse complement strand
GTTGACGACCACGCTGGCCGGGTGGCATTGGCTGGCCAGCGTCACACTCATGCTCAAACAGGCGTTAGGATGGGAAAGTCAATAACAGCCTCTAGTCGTTCGGCGGCAAAGAAGGAACAGCCAGATGCCCGAAGTCCTCGCGTCCACATTCGTGTTGGCCGTATGCGACTTGGCTTCCTCCAAGACGTTCTATTTGGAGAAGCTCGGCTTCGCGGAGGACTTCAGCGTCGACGGATGGGCCTTCCTGAGCCGGGGCGCTTGCCAATTGCGCCTCGGCCACTGCCCCGACGCGACGCCGATGTCCCGGACGCAGGATCACTCGTGGTTCGCCTACCTCCACGTCCGAGACGCCGCCGGCCTCTACCGCGAGTTCCTGGCGCGCGGCGTCGGCATTTGGCATCCGCTCGCGGACAAGCCGTGGGGGATGCGCGAGTTTGCGGTCGTCACCCCGGACGGCCACAGGATTGCGTTCGGGGAGAGGCTGGCCGACACCGCCCCGGACGGCCACAGGATTGCGTTCGGGGAGAGGCTGGCCGACACCGCCCCGGACGCCTCAGCAGACGGCGGGGGAATGTAGGCTTTCCCAGATTTGTAGTTCACTTGGCCCCAGCGGCGGCCGAGCTATTTCGTTCGGCGGCGGAGGGCGCACGGGTGGTGATGTTCGCGGACCCACTCTCCGTAAAGTGCCCTCACTGCGATGCGGAGTCGCGGCACAACTCGGCGGATCTGCTCGCGCTCCGGTCGGTGTGCCCCACCTGCGGGTCACCGTTTGACGAGGTCGGCAAGCGGATGGGTGTGGACTTGGACGAGACATCCGCGTTCGCCATCTGGGCTGAGGTGCTTCTTGGCGTTGAGTATCGGCTCGGCATCCTGTCACCGGGCATCGCGGACGGCGACGTGTTCGGCACCAAGCCGCACATCGAACTGACCCTGCTCGACTTGGTACGGGCGGTCGCAGGACATGTGCCCCCTGGGGTTGAGGCGAGTGGGTTGGTGCTGGAGTCGGCAGTGCAGGTTGCGGGGCGGCCGCTGTCGGCGGCCGAGATGGGTTTCCCGATCCTCCACGCTCTCCGCGTCCCGCACTGGGCCGCAAGGCACGCCGCCCCAGGCGCTGCAACCGACGGCGGGAGCACGACGGCTTTTCCAAGTTCATAGCTTCAGTAGCCCCCGCCGCCCCTGAACTGGATCGTTCGGCGGCGGAGGACGAGGGAGGTTCGATGCCTCAGCGGTTGAGCGACGTGCCGATGGCCGACCTCGTCCCGGAGACGCGGGACTGGAACGGTGGCAGCGGCATAGATCTAGACTCGTGGATCGCGTGCGTCGGCAGCGTCGAGTACGCTATCGGGTACGGCGAGTTGTTCTGGCCGGAGTTCGCAGAGTTGGACGGGTGCGTGTTCTTCGCCGGCGTTACCGAGGCCGGGTATCGAGGGTTTATGGAGCAGACCGGCGGGGACAAGCGGGCGGTCGAGGCGGTTCTCAACCACCGCCACATCCTCGATCTGTTCGCCGGGGCGCAGCCGTCCCGCGAGCAGGTGGTGTACCTGGGTCGGTTGCTGCGTGAGGTGTGGGCCGCCAAGCTGGCCCGCGACTTCCCGGATCGGCGGTTCGTGGTCAGCTTCCCCGAGGAGGAATGCGAGTCGCTACTGGACTTCGAGGTGTCCTTTTCCCAGATGTAGTATTCAGTCCCAGCTCGCCGGTGGCCGCCGGCCCCTGAGCGGGGTCGTTCGGCGGCGGAGGCAGAACCGATGGCGATGCCGATCCAGCGCGTGGTTCCCGCCCTGAGGATCACCGACTACCCGCGGAGCACGGTGTTCTACGTCGAGGGACTCGGTTTTCGCGTGGAGTGGGAACACCGCTTTGAGCCACACTTCCCGGTATTCATGGCAGTGGCCCGTGACGGGATGCAAGTCTACTTGTCCGAGCACAGTGGGGATTGTCAGGTCGGCGGTCTGGTCCACTTCGTGATCGACGATGTGGAGGCTTGGCACCGGGAGTTCGTGTCGCGAGGTGTGCGGCCGACGGAGCCGCCGAACGACGACCTCGGGTTCCGCAACATGACCATCACCGATCCGGATGGGAACCAGCTTCGCTTCATGGAGCCGTCGAGCAAGCAGGCCACCCCAGGCGCTGTAGCAGACGGCGGGGGCGTGTCGGCTTATCCCGATTCGTAGCTCCAGCGGCCCGGCTCCTGACCTGATTCATTCGGCGGCAGGAGGGGGCGCGGATGCCGGGAGGCCATGGGCGGGAGCGACCGCTAAACCAGCAGGCCGTCTCCGAGTTGTGGGGCGGTGTTGTGGCGCTGCCCGTGCTGGGCGGCGTGCTCGTGGGCGCGACCCTGCTCGGCACGCCCCGCCCGGGTGGGCTGATGCCGGGCTGGGCCGCGACCCTGCTGATGGCCGGGTTCGTCGGGCTGCTCGGGTATGTGCTGGCCGGCCCGCGACTGGCCGAACTGAGCCGACGGGGAGCATGGGTGCCGCCCGGCCGGGCATCGCGCCCGACCCTGGTCGCCGCCGGCGTGTCCGCCGCTCTTGTCGTCGCCGGCGCGGCTCTGCTCGTCGGCACGGCGCTGGTGTCCGAATGGCTGGGACAGCTCTGAGACGACGCCCCGGATGCTACAGCGGACCGAGGGGCGACTTGGGCGCGGAGTGGCCCGGTTTGGGGAATTGAACTCCTGCAATTCCAACGGAGGCCTCGCCGACGGCCGAAAGTGCAGCTCGAAGCAGTGCCAGAAAGAGTTGCCGGACCCCGAATCCGGAGACTTGGCCGGGTCCGGACTTTCGCGGGGCGAAAGGCGACAATGCCCCGCAAGGCGTTCGGTATCCGACGAAATCCGCCGATCTCCAACCAGTGTGTCACTTCGGAACACCAGAGCATATCATCTCTCCATGAACACCCCTCCCCGCGATGCTGTGTCGGTCGTCCTCCCCGTGCGGAACTGCGTCGCGGGCATCGACGCACTCGTGGCGAATTGGACTCAGGGCCTCAACGCCGTCGGCCGGCCGTGGGAATTGATCGTCGTCGATGACGGCAGCATGGACGGCACCTTTGCCAAGGCCGAAGCCGCGGCGGTGCGCGGTCGCAACACCCGTGTTCTGAAGCTCGATATGCCTTCCGGTTTCGGCGCCTGCCTGCGATTGGCGCTTCCCGAAGTTCAACACCCGTTGCTGGCGACCTGCGCCGCCGACTACCCGTACACCCCGGCCGATTTGGCCAAGCTGCTCGCCCGCATGGACGTAGAAACCGAGTTCCCCGATCCCGCGACCGAGCTGTTCGTGATGCGAAAGCCGGACATAGTCAACGGTTGCCGCACCGGCGTCGCGGTGCCGGCGTTTTGGAAGAATTTGGGGCGCCTCTACCGGGGCTTCTGCCGGCTCGCGCTGGGTTTACCGCTCGACCCGGTGCCGAGTTGGTACGGCCTGCGCGAACACCTCCGCAGTTGGGGGGCGTGGATCGTGTACGGCGTGCCGCTCGAGGATCCGACCTCCGCGTTCAAGGTCTACCGCAAAACATTCCTCGAACGCTTCCCGATCCAATCCGACGGCGACTTCGTCCAAATCGAACTCGTCGCGAAGTCGACCTTCTTGACCTGCATCTTGGACGAAATCCCGCTGACACCGAAGACGACGCCGATCCCGCACGCCATCTGGAGTGGCGCCGACCGGAGGAAGGTTTTCAGCAAGCCGCAATTCCGCCATCCGCCGGCACCCGTGGTGGCTTGAGCCCGCTCAATCGATCACTTTGCTCAGCGGGTACTCCACCAGCCCGCAGGCGCCGGCGCGCTTGAGGTCCGGGATCAACCTCCGCACCACCGACTCGTCGAGGATCGTGTTCACCGCGAGCCAACTCGCGTCCGACAGCGTCGAAATCGTCGGGTTCTGCAAGGCCGGTAGCAGCTTCAGCACCGTCGCCAAATCGTCCGCGCGGACGTTCATCATCAATCCGACTTTGCCCTCCGCAGCCATCGCGGCGCGCAGCATCAAGATCAAGTCGTCCATCTTGCGGCGCTTCCACGCATCGAGTGCCGCGGCCGGATTCGCGATGAACCGCGTCGTGCTCTGGAGTAGATCGCAGACGATGCGCAGGTCGTTCGCCCGCAGGCTGCTGCCGGTCTCGGTGACCTCCACGATGGCGTCCGCCAAGCGCGGGGGCTTCACTTCGGTGGCGCCCCAGCTGAACTCGACGATCGCGTTCACCCCGTGCCCCGCGAGCCATTTCTTCGTGATGTTCACCACTTCCGTGGCGATCCGCTTCCCCTCCAAATCCTTCGGTTCCCGGATCGGCGAATCGTTCGGCACCGCCAACACCCAGCGCACCGGTCGGCGGCTGACTTTGCTAAACACGAGTTCCGAAAGCTCCGTCACCTGCGCGTCGTTCTCGACAATCCAGTCGTAGCCCGTGAGGCCGCAATCGAGCGAGCCGTTTTGGACGTAGCGGGCCATCTCTTGGGCGCGGATCAGCGTGCATTGGATTTCGTCGTCGTCGATGGCCGGGTAGTAGCTCCGGCTGGCGAACGACAGCTTGTAGCCCGCCTTGCGGAACAGTTCGGCCGTGGCCTCTTGGAGGCTTCCGGCGGGGATGCCGAGTTTCAGAACCGGACTTGTCATGGGGGCGGGCATCCGGGAGCGGGGAGCGACACCCTTGATGTAGCCGGGATGTCGCCGCACGGCCCCCTTTTCCGGGCGATGCCGACCGGCGGGGCATCGGTAAGATGCCGGGTGTCGTTCTGCCCCCGGATCCGGAGCCGCCGTGGCACCCCTGCGTATTCTCATGGTCGCGTCGGAAGTCGTCGGCTTCGCCAAAACCGGCGGGCTCGCCGATGTCGCGGGCTCCCTGCCGCGGGCGCTGGCCCAGCGCGGGCACGAAGTCGCGGTGGCGATGCCGTACTACCGTGCCGTGCGCTTCGGCAAAATCCAACCGAAGCCGACGAGCCACGTGCTGAACGTGCCGATCGGTTCGCGGACGCTGGCTTGCCGGGTGTTCGAGTCGAAGTTGCCGAACTCGGAAGTGCCGATTTATTTCATCGACGCCCCCGAGTACTTCGACCGCGACGACGGTTACCAGGGCCGCGGGCTGTACCAGGCGACGATGCCCGGCGGCTACAAGGCCGACTACCCGGACAACGCCGAGCGCTTCGCGTTCTTCAGCCGGGCGGCGCTCGAGCTGATCCCGACCATCCGCTTCCAACCGGACATCGTCCACGCCAACGATTGGCAGACGGGCTTGGTGCCCGTTTACCTCAGCGAAGTCTTCCGCACGAACCCGAAGTACGCCAACATCCGCAGCGTCTTCACGATCCACAACATCGCCTACCAGGGGATGTTCGGGGCCGACGTGATGCGCATGACCGGCCTGCCGGGCTGGATGTTCAACGCCAAGCAGCTCGAATACCACGGGCACTTGAACTACCTGAAATCCGGGGTCGTCTTCGCGGACGCGGTCAACACCGTCAGCCCGACGTACGCCCGCGAAATCCAGACGGCCGAGTACGGCTGCGGCCTCGAAGGGCTGCTGATCGAGTACAAGGACAAGCTCAGCGGCATCGTCAACGGCGTCGATTACGACGTCTGGAACCCGGCCCTCGACCCGCTGCTGCCGGAGCGCTACGACGCGACGAACGTCTTCGAGCGCAAGCCCGCGAGCAAGGCCGAATTGCAGAAGCGCTTTGGCTTGCCGGTCGATGCGTCCAAGCCGGTGCTCGGGTTGGTCGCCCGCCTCGTCACGCAGAAGGGGATCGACCTGATCCTCAGTTCCGCCCCCGGCTTCCTCGACCTCGGTTGCCAGCTCATCTTCCTCGGCGACGGCGACCGCGAGTACCACGACCAACTCCAAAGTTTCCACGCCAAACACTCGTCGCAGGTCGGCATTTACCTTGGCTTCCAAGAGGCGCTCGCCCACCTCGTCGAGGCGGGGTCGGACCTGTTCCTCATGCCCAGCCGCTACGAACCGAGCGGCTTGAACCAGCTCTACAGTTTGAAGTACGGCACCCCGCCCATCGTGCGGGCCACCGGCGGGCTGGCCGACACCATCGTGAATGCCAACGAAGAGAACTTGGCCAACGGCACCGGCACCGGCTTCAGTTTCGACGACTACACCCCGAGCGCCCTCTACGAAACCGTGAAGTGGGCCCTGACGCTCTACCGCGACCGCCCGGCCGATTTCCGCAAGGTGGTCCGCACCGCGATGAAACAGGATTGGTCCTGGGAGCGCAGCGCCGCCGACTACGAGGCCCTGTACCGACGCTTGCTGGGGTGAGATGTCGAGGCTACTTCTTCTCCGGCACCGGCGCGAGCTTTTTCAGCTTGTCCTGCCGGTGCTTCTCTTCCTCCGCCGTCCACGGCCGGCCGTCGATCGAATTGATGACGAGCGTGGTCGTGAATTTATGATACGGTGCCGCTTTGTAACTGATCGTCAGCGGATTGCCGTCGCCGAAGGCCCCCTCGACTTTCATATCGCATTTGCCGGGCAGTTCTGCCAAGCGAACGCAGAATCCGAACATTCCAACCGATTCCGCACTGGTATTGTGACGGTAGATCAGGAGAGTTCGCTCCCCCACCTTCACTTGCTGAATGAACAGGACGTTCTGCTTATCGACGGGCTTCGTGGCCTCATCGCCTTCGAGTGGTATTTGCTTAGTTGTCAAAATCGCATCCCGAGAGACTTCGACCACCTCAATGATGACCGGTGGTGCCGTCACCTTTTTCCCGTCGATCTTAAAAGTGGAATCCAATCGGTATCGTCCCGCACTGCGGAGTTCGGTATAACCGAAATCCCTGAATCTGAATTGGTGAGTGGCCGACTTGCCACTCACCAATTCCAAGCGTTTGGTGCTCGATTTGCGCAGTTGTGTCTGCCCGGCTATACTGTGCAACCACTTACCGTCTGGTTTCGTGATCACGACATTCAAATCGCCCACATCCAATGCGACGGTGAAAGGATCGTATGTGCGCGTCTTTTTTGAAAAGTTATGAAGCATGACGTCGAAAGTTGCGCTGTCGATCGATTCGCCGACGAGAAAGGGTCCGGGTACAGACAATTTATAAACCCGCAACCCCCACTCATCCCGATCGAGCGGATGGGGGGCGAACAAGGTTATATTCGCGGCGGCGAAAGTGATAGCGGCTGTGATCAATAGCACGATTCGCATCCTCGGATGGACTATTCTACGAAAGCCTCGCTCGTCCGCGTCGTCAATACGACTTGGACTAGAACTGGTTTCACAACCCTGTCAACTGCTGAAATCCGTGGGCTTTATGGGGTTGTGAAACCGGTTCCAGGGAACTGATTTTGACGGTCGCCAATTCACGGTTCGCGCGAGATCGCGGTATGTACATCACATCCGTTGTGCCGCCCAACGGCGCCACAATGTGCTCTCCTTCGTTGAAACCCGCCGTCATTGTACCATCGGGAATTAACAAATGAGTGATTTCGTGGGCAATCACACAACTGAACGTTTCTTCGCGTTTTGGGTGGTCCACGATAGTGTACCCGGAGTCGGTTTCAACGGTCGCGATCACGACGCCCCGTGCATTGAGCTCCGCTGTAGTGCGTGAATATGCTCCCGCGCCGGCTCCGATGGCACCCATGTTACCTTCGTCGAATATCAGAACGTGGAGGAAGTCCGATTTCAGCTTCGGGTTGCGAGTCGCTGCCATTTTTAGGCGCTGCTTGGGTACGGTGTCCAGATCTTGCTTCGGGAGGTTCAGCGCTGTGTCGTCCATCAGCCAGTACATGTAGACGCCCGCTCCGCGAGTTGCCTCGCAAAAGATGCCCGACGTACCGTTGAGAATTGCTGGAAGCCCACCACCCGGAACTTTGTTCAGCACTGCCGCCCGATCCACCTCGACCAAGATCTCCTTCCGTGCCGGGTCGAGGCGGATGTGCCCGCCGGCGTGGCCGTTGGCGCCGTCCAGACCACCGCCATCGAGCACGTAACCTCGGTACTCCTCCAGCACCGTATGGGCATCGCCCGTCTCGGCCTGCGCTACCAACGCGCCCGCGCCATCCGGATCGGCCTTTTCGTTGTCGTCGGTGAGATTGAACTTCGCCAACGCTTGCTGGGTCGTCAGCGGCGCCTCGCCGTACTGGGCGCTCCAGCGTGTGCCCATCGCGATTTCCCATTTGTCCGCGATGGTGTCGTTGTCCGTATCTACCGGCAGTTTCAATCGCAGTGTTGTCAGCACAACTTCCTGCCCGCCATCCATGCCCCAAACCTTGGCGGAAATCGAGGAATAACC
>JAYSYN010000336.1:0-24756 GCA_043727575.1 Fimbriiglobus sp. | reverse complement strand
TAGCAGAGTGTTGAAAAACTCGGCGAGGTATGCTGGAGCATGAAACCAGAAGCCATTACAGCGTTCAAGTTGCGATTCTGTGGATGGATATCAAACTTGAACGCTGTAATGGCTCTTACAATTCGATCTCCCGGAGTTTTTCAACACCCTGCTAGTGTAACATCTATTCTATTCATCCTCATCCGCGATGGTGAACGACGCCAACATCGCTTTCAACACGTCCTCGTACATCCGGCGGTCGAACTCGCTCACTTGGCCGATCACCAGCAGGTTTCCTTCGGCCAGGCTTACGCAACGGGACCACGCGGTGATACTGGTATCGATCGTCAGGAAGTCGATGTCGTAGCCCACGGCCGGGTAGCCGCTGATCGTCTCGGTCACCGGTTCCGCGTCGAGTTCCTTGTACTCGGCCTTCAACGCGTCGATTGCGACTTCGACGACTTGCGCCGGCGTCTGGTTGTCGGGCCGCAGGGAGACGATGAAGAACGCCGTGCCGGGGCTGTTGACCGTGACGGCCCACGACTCGTCGTCGCTTTCCTCTTCCAGCGTCCAGTTGCCGGGGTATTGGAACGCGACCCCGGATTTGGTGTAGACTTTCAACATCCTCCGACGCCCTCTTGCGTTTCCGCCACCAGTTGATCGACCACGTCCCGGATGTTCTCCCCGGAGTCGCGGTAGGCCTTCAACTGCCGGTCGGCGCTCGTCCCTTCCTTCATAATGGTATACGCGTACTCGATCTCTTTGCGGGTGCCGAGTTCGTCGATCACGTCGCGCAGGAACCAGTCGATCATCTCGTGGATCAAGTCGCGCGCCGGCACTTCCATCTCGCGGCCGAGGTCGAGCATCTTGCCATCGAGTCCGTAGCGGACCGCGCGCCACTTGTTCTCTTCGATGAGTTCCGACGGGTAGACGCGGAATGTCAAATTGTCCCGGCGGAGCTTCCACAGCTTCGCGATGATCGCTTGGAACAAAGCCGCGATGCAGATGGCTTCATCGACTTTCGTGCAGACGTCGCAGACGCGGAATTCGAGTGTCGGATACCGGCAATTCGGCCGCACGTCGTACCAGATCTTCGAGCCGTCCGGGATACATTTGGTGCGGACCATCACGTCGACCATGCTCTCGTATTCGCTCCAATCTTTGAAGACCGGCGGAATGCCCGAGCGCGGGAAGTGCCGGAAGATGATCGACCGGTACGACTTCAGCCCCGTATTGCGGCCGCTCCAAAATGGCGACGACGTACTGAGGCAGAGGATGTGCGGAACGAAGTACCGCGCCACGTTCATGGCGTCGATGAGGAAGTCGCGGTCTTCGATGCCGATGTGCACGTGCGTGCCGAAGATCAGCAACTGCTGGGCGAGGTCGGCCATGTCGTGCTTGACGCCGAGGTAGCGCTCGAACGGCGTGATCTCCTGCGTCTCCCACTTCGAGATCGGGTGCGTCCCGGCCGCCGCGATTTGCAGACCGTGCCGCCCGGCGAGCTTGGAAATCTCCGAACGCAGCTTCACCAATTCCACCCGTGCCTCGGCCGGCGTTTTGCAAATTTCGGTGCCGACTTCGACCATCGACTGGTGCAGTTCCGCCTTGATCTGCTCGCGCAGCGTCAGCTTCCCCTCCTCGAGGATCTGCGTGATGTACGACTTCAACTCCCCCGTCGCCGGGTCGATAATTTGGTACTCTTCTTCGATGCCGAGCGTGAGCGAAGGGGCTTTCATCGGGGACCGGGGATCGGGTTCGGGATAACGGGTTTCGGGAAGAGTGGAGTTTGTATATCCGGGATCGACGATTCGAGTATGCGATGGGAAAGGTCTCGCAATCCCAGTGGGGGACTTTCCGTCATTCAACTGACCTACACTTTGTGGACTTGCGTCCATTATCATTTCTTCCAACGGAGTGTGTGACACCCCGCTTTGGAACCAATTGGACGAATTGGAACAATCCGAAGCGGATGGCGTCGCAACGAAAAACCCACGATTTCCGTAGGGATTGCGCCATGATTGCCGACTGGGATCCGCTGTCGATGAAGTCCGTGCTGGAACAATCGCCGTTGGAAGAATCGGACGATTGGCTCTGGCAGGGCTACCTCCGGCCGGGGGATATCACCCTGCTGACGAGCCTCTGGAAGACCGGTAAAACGACCCTGCTCGCCGGGATGCTCCGGTGCCTCGAAACCGGCGCGCCGTTCCTCGGGCGGCCGACCCGGCCGGCGCGGGCGTGGGTCGTCTCGGAGGAATCGCGGTCGCACTGGCGCGAGCGGCTCGCGCTCATGCCGATCGGCGCGCACGTCCAACTGATCGCCCGGCCCTTCCGCGGTCGGCCGACCCTCGGCGATTGGAACGAACTGATCGACCGGGCCGTCGCCGCGAAGCCCGACCTCTTCGTCGTCGATCCGCTGGCATCGTTCCTGCCGGGGCGGTGCGAGTCGGATGCGGCGAGCCTGCTCGAATCGCTCCAGCCGCTGCTCCGGCTCACGGCGGCGGGCATCGCGGTCCTGCTGCTCCACCACCCGCGGAAGCAGCGCGCCGAGGTCGGCAGCACGGCGCGCGGATCGGGGGCAATGCTCGGCTTCGTCGATACGAACGTGGAACTGAGCCGCGCGGGGTCCGCCGACACCGACTCCAACTGCCGAGTGCTCCGCGCGCAGTCCCGGCGATCCGGGGTCCCCGCGCGGCTCTGTTACGAGTGGGATTCCGCCTTGGGCATCTTCGCCGCCGTCCCCAATCTCAAGTCCCGGCAGTTCGACGAGCACGGCAAGATGATCGTCGGGGTCCTCCACGACCGCACGGAATCGTCCGAAGCGCTCACGGTCAAAGAGATCGCCGAGTACTGGCCGGACGACGCGATCCGACCGAGCCAGAGCACGCTCTACACTTGGTTGACCACGGCCGTCGAGATCAAGATGATCCGCCGGGAAGGCCGCGGCGCGCGGGGCGACGCCTTCCGCTACCGCCTGGAAAACCCGGACGACCTCCACTACGACCGCCTCGACGCCGAAGCCGCCGCGAGGATAGTGGAGACTGGCCGTTAGGATGAGCGGAAACGGAACTATGCGGACTCGGCGAAGATCCCAATTCGGCCAGTAACCGACGGAGTTCGATCATATCTCCGTCGTTAATCTTCAACCCCAAGATAGTCGCCCGGCCCGATGGCGTTTTCCCGTTCAGCTCGCCCACTTCGGCGTGGGACCATTCGAAGTGGACGTCCCAATCGTCCGTTCGGGGATTGAAGAACGGGACAGTCTCTGCGGTATCCGGATCGACACCTCCGAACGCGGTCCACTTATGGGCGTTGCAGTGCGGACAAGAGAGGGCGAGGTTTTCCGAATCGTTCGTTCCACCCGCGGAACTCGGGATGATGTGATCGATGGGAAATGTCGCGACTTGTCCGCGGGTCGGCAGATGGCAGTACTCGCACCGGGCACCGGCCCGGCGGGTAATCTCAGCGCGCTTCGCTTCGGAGAAGGCACTCACGGCCGGTCGGCGAATTCGGGATAGGCGGTCGTCAGGCTTTTGAGAGCGAGTTCCGCCTGCCATTTGTCGGTCGAGCGCTGCTGCGTGAACTCGACCCATGCGAGGAGTTCGGCCCGTTCATCCGCCGTGAGGGATCCTTTCCGCTCGCCGAGTTCGAGGATGCGCCGATCGAGCGCCGGTGGCAGGGCGTACGCCGCCACGCGCCGCAGCGTCGCCAGCGACCCCCCGAGCGCCTTCTGCCAACCCGAATCCGGTGCCGTCGCAGTGACCATGTTCAGCCCCAAGTGAAGTGGGAGTATTGTACCCAATTGCGATGATGCAAAATAGTGGCACGGGCATCTTCGGCACGTTCTGGGTTCAGGTTGAGTTCCGACGCCGGCGGCTTTTCCTCCAACGCGATTGTGCATAGTAATTGTAGTGACTACCAACGTATATTCATGCAACATTTTTTCCATTTGCGACCACTGCCACAGGTGCAAGTCGAATTTCGCCCGACCTTCGCATCGCCAACGTTTCCCGGCCGCGCAGTTCGCTGTAGTGCTGGGGCAGGAAACTCATGCTCTTTTCCGCGGAATACAGGCCCGCATTTCGTCAATAGCCCAAAATCCCTTTGAATTGATTCTGCTTCAGCTTGATATTCGGCGTTCCAGTTTCTCGTATCAAGCCATATTACATCTTCCGAACCATCACGCCGAATTCCAGGCTCGGTGGCAATTCCAACAATATCAGCTGCGTCCGGAAATTGAAGCTTTGCAACCATGCAGTACGCTTCGAGGAGCCGAGTGCGAATAGTTCGATATTCGATTTCTGATTTGGAATGAATATCTGATAGTGCAAGGAAAACGTAATGTGGACCGCCAAGACGTAGCGGCATGTGTACGCGAGCCGAGCGATCTCCAATTTTGCTTTTTGACATGTGTTCAAGTAGCGACTTAGCCAATAATCGCCGGGATGTACGTCGCTCGGATGCGAGCATGCGGACGGCCTCACCCCGGCGCTCCGGCGCTTCACTGATGTTGTAGGACGTGCCATTCAATATATGGAAGTTGAGTTTTTCTATTAGCCGATCCCATGTATAGCTGATTTCATCAGCATCTATGCGACGCATTCTGTGATCGCTTTTAACGTAGTCATCCCAAAGTCCTTCGAGGAAAGATGCATGATTGATGTGTTTAGGGATAACAAAGTCATGCTCGTTGGACGCATCGAGTTTGTGCAGGAAATAGGCCAGCAACTCTTCTTCCCCACATGCGCTACCGCACTTTCCACTCCTCAGGAACCGTTCGCGCTTTGAGAGATAATCGACAAAATCTGCAGTTGTATCGAGCTCGCTCATCAACACGCTCAAGCCAATACCGTCGAATATGTGCATGAATCCTTTCGCAGGGTCGATATCACCTATCCTAAACGGTTTAACAAGTGCCTCATTGGCATAGTGATTCGACTCTGTTATCTCCGGATCGATAAATAGACTCCCACTGCCGCCTTTGAAATATTTGCGACATCTCTTTGCAGCTGTCCTGGCAATGACAATGCGGTGAACGATCATGCTCGACATCTCAGGCAGGCGCACTGGTAATACTTGTTTGCAAGACCTGTCCAAAAACAGGCGTGTTGGATGTGTGCGCAGCCAGCGTTCTGCTCCCCATACTTGCTTTGCAGAGGCAACAATACTGCTTCGGAACCATCTGCACCAATCTCGATTTTCACTTCCGGTGTTAGGATATAAGCAGTCCTTGTCCGAGAAGATTAAGACGTGATTGCCGAATACCACAAGTAAATCACAAACTTCTTTCCCTTCGCGACCATTTAAGTTGCCTTGATTGCGAAACACGCAGGGGTAACTCCAAAGGGATAGGAACAGTCGTTCTCCCATTCTTGCGAGATAGCGTTCCGATTGAGTATTTGGATCGGCTTTTTGAAATGGAGCTGAGTTGCTCATCCGCATGACGCCTTCACGGTTGTCCAAAAATTTCGGCCATCAGACCCGCGATTTACTTCGCCATTACGAGAGCCTCGCCAGCGCCTCGGAGATTCGCTCGTCTGTCTCATCGCCGGGCCACGTTCCCTGCACGACTTCGAAAAACGACTTCCCTTCCGGCAGCGCGCGACCGAGTCGAGCCGTCTTCATCACTTCTTGGCGGTCAGCGAGCTTTTCTGCCTGACTGCGGTTGATCCAGCGATTCACCGCTGCGCTCAGCGCATCGGGCGCGTCCACGGCGTCGGCAGTCGGTTCATCGATCAGATTCGATGGCGTCATGGCTTTCCTCCCCGCTCGGGCACATCCGATATTGTACGGTGCCCAATCTCCGAACGCGACCCGCCACCAGGGACATCACGCGTTGTACGTGCTGCTCGCGGTGGTACCGCCGCGGCCGGTCCAGTTGGTGTGGAAGAATTCGCCGCGGGGTTTGTCGGTGCGCTCGTAAGTGTGGGCGCCGAAGTAGTCGCGCTGGGCCTGTAGCAGGTTCGCGGGGAGGCGGGCGGTGCGGTAGCCGTCGTAGTAGGCCAGAGCGGCGCCCATGGCCGGGACGGGGATACCGTTCATCACGGCCGCGGCGATGGCGCGGCGCCAGCCGGCTTGGCAGCGGTCCATCTCCTCGGCGAAGTACGGGTCGACGAGCAGGTTCGACAGTTGCGGATTGCGGTCGAAGGCCTCTTTGATCTTGCCGAGGAAGGCGCTGCGGATGATGCAGCCGCCGCGCCACATCAGCGCGATGCCGCCGTTGTTGAGGGTCCAGCCGCTGGCCTTCGCCTGCGCCGCCATGAGGTCGTAGCCTTGGGCGTAGCTGACGATCTTGCTGGCGTACAGCGCCGACTCCACATCCGCGATGAACTCCTTCTCGGCGCCGATGCCGGCGGGCGCGGGTCCTTTCAAGATGTGGCTCGCCGCTTCGCGTTGGGTCTTCTGGGCCGACAGGCAACGGGCGAAGACGGCCTCGGCGATGAGCGTCAGCGGGATGCCCTGCTCGGTGGCGCTGTCCACCGTCCACTTGCCGGTGCCCTTTTGCCCGGCCTTGTCGAGGATCAGATCGACCATCGGCTTCTTCGTCTCGGGGTCGACGAACCCGAAGATGTCGCGGGTGATCTCGATGAGATAACTGTCGAGCTTGCCCGTGTTCCACTCGCCGTAAACGGCCGCGAGCTTCGGTGCGTCCAGTTTCGCGAGCGCGCTCAGCAGGTGGTAACTCTCGCCGATCAATTGCATGTCGCCGTATTCGATGCCGTTGTGCACCATCTTCACGAAGTGCCCGGCCCCCTGCGGCCCGACCCAATCGCAGCAGGGGACGCCCCCATCGACCTTCGCCGCGATGCTCTGGAAAATCTCCTTCACCGCGGGCCACGCCTTCTCGTCGCCGCCCGGCATGATGCTCGGCCCCTTCAGCGCACCTTCCTCACCGCCGCTGACGCCGGTGCCGATGTAGAGAAGCCCTTTGGCGTTGGCCTCGGCCATGCGGCGGGTGGTGTCCGGGAAGTGGGTGTTGCCGCCGTCGATGAGGATGTCGCCGGGTTCGAGAAAGGGCATCACACTGGCGATGGTGGCATCGACGGCGTCGCCGGCCTTCACGAGCATCATCACCTTGCGCGGCCGTTTGAGCGAGGCCACGAACTCCTGCGCGGAATGGGCGCCGACGAACTTCTTGCCTTGGCCGCGGCCGTTGAGGAACTCGTCGACTTTGGAGGTGGTGCGGTTGAAGACGGCGACGGTGTAGCCGCGGCTCTCCATGTTCAGCACGAGATTTTCGCCCATGACGGCGAGCCCGATGAGTCCGATGTCGGCGGTGGGGGTGGGCATGGTGGAGATCCTCGGGAAGTCGGTATTCCGGTCAAGATATTCTGCGGCCGGGCCGTTGCAACCGCCGCGCGGATGGGTGTCGGGCCTGGCTGTCATGATCGTTTCGCCAGTCAGCAGGCGGGGTCGATGGAATGATCCGTCACGTTGCCAGGACCGTCTCTCGGTCGAACAGTTTTTCCGAGTGCTTCCAGAAGGCCCAACCGCCGAGGGTCAGGCCGAGCGTCACGGTCGTCATTAAGATCGCCCAGATGTACCAGTGCGGTTGATCGGCCCAACTCGTGACGAGCACGGGGAAGATCACCAGCGACCCGGAAACGGGCAGGAACCACATGATCGCCCGGTTCACGCTGCGGCAGCGGATCGACAACCACAGAGCGTAACTCGTGGCGAACGGCAGCATCGCGAGGAAGTAGACGACGCCCGGCGCCAACAGTACCGGGACATCGGTCGCGAGGAGCGCGAACAGCATGACCCCGGCGGCCGGACCGCCCCACCACCAGCCGCGCAGCAAGCTGAC
Organism: Fimbriiglobus sp.; assembly: GCA_043727575.1. GTDB lineage: Bacteria > Planctomycetota > Planctomycetia > Gemmatales > Gemmataceae > JALHQU01. The sequence goes on along the minus strand of JAYSYN010000336.1, from coordinate 16,973 downwards.
GACCCACTTCGGCCACAGGATCGCGGAGCGATCGACCGGGATTGTCAGCAGCGATTCGAGCGTGAGCCGCTGGCGTTCCCGGCAGATCGCCCCGCCCGCCGCCATGCCGATTTGCAGCAAGTGCACGAAGACCCCCGTGCCGCCGGTCGTGAGGAGCAGCCACTTCACGACGGAGCGATTGTCGGTCGTGCCGTTGCTGGCGACGAGGGTGATCATCGCGATGGCCAAAATGAAGAGCACGATGACGCCGAGGACGCCGCCGAGGAGGTACATCATCGACTTCATGGCGTCGTCGTCTTCGGTCTTGAGCGCGCCGGTGGTGAAGCGCTCTTTCCAGTAGAACGGGTCGGTCGTGCCGAGCCGCGGCCGGTCGGCGGTTTGGTCTTCGGTGAACTCATCCATCCGCTGGTTCTTGCGCCGCTTCGGCTCCTTCTCCTTCACTTTGGTAGGCAATAGCACTTGCGGGATGACTTCGTCACGCGGGCGGACTTTGGAGCGCGCCGACACCGGGGCGACGGGGATGCGTTTGGCCCGCGCCACCGACTGCGGCGCGACCCCTGCGCCGTTCGGTTCATCGCCATCGGGCATCAGCACCATCGTGACATCGGCAACGGCGGCATTCGCCAGCGCGTGCCGGCGAACACGCTCCAATTCGAGCTGACCGGCCCGGAGTCGCTCGGCCTCTTCGCGCCGTTCGGTTTCGCGATCCTGCTTGCGGTACTTCGCTTGGACCCACGGCGGCGGCTTCGTCGATTTGCGGATCAAGCGGGCGCGCATGTTCCGCACCGAGCGCACCGCGAGCCAGACGGCGATGGCCGAGAAGAGCAATTCGAACAGGGGGTAGGCGATCGAAATCGTCCAGAACGTCCCGGGGCTGCCCCCCTCGGTGATGTACAAGACCGGGATGATGCCGAACGGCCCGGCGTACGGACCCAGCCCGCAGCCGGTGATGACGATGACCGCCGTGAGGCCGTAGGACCGGAAGAGCGCCCCGCGGTAGGTATCGGCCGACGCGGCCGAGGCGGCGCTGACCGCCGCGAGGAAGATCACGGTGGTGGCGGTGATGATGTAGCTGCTGAGCAGGAACTTCTCGGAGACGCCGCCGTGGAGTTGCGTGATCGCCAAGATCGGTAGGCCGGCGAAGAGGATGCCGAGGAGGAAGCCGACGCGGCCGAAGAACTTGCCGAAGACAATCTCGCGGTTGGATAGATCGCTGACGAGGAGGAAGACGAGCGTCTTGCGGTCCTTCTCCTCGGCGATGCCCCCCGCGGCGTAGGCCGGCGTGAGCAGCACGAGGACGCCGAGTTGGGCGATGAGGAACGTCAGCGAGAACGACGAGCCGAACGCGGACGTCTCGGCGATGGTGAGCGTCTGCGACGCGCCGAAGAACAGGTCGGACGGCGCGGTGTTGCGGAACCAAATCATGCTGAACGCGGTCAGCACCAAGAAGAGCAAGAACGCCAGGATGAACCGCCCGCGCGCATCTTGCCCGCGCTTGGCGAGCCGGAACAATTCCCACGAAAACAGCGGCCCGACGAAGCCCGCCCGCGGCGGCTTCTTAGGTTTGGGTCCGGCGGATTTCGAGGCGGCGGTGTCTGGGGGCACGGGGGCAATCTCAGCGGAAGATCAGGCAGTCGGGCAGGGCCTCGTTCAGCGATTTTCGACCCGCGGCCGTGGCGTCCGTGGCCCACAGATCTAGGCGCGCGAGCCGTTTGAGCCCGCGCAGTTCCCCCGCGCCGGCGTCCGTGATCTTGGTCCCCTGGAGCGCGAGGTCGGTCAACCGGCCGAGTCCGGCGAGATTCCGCATGCCCGCGTCGGTGATCAGCGTCAGCGAGATCTCGAGAATTTCCAGATCCGCGAACGCTTTGATCGCGATCATCCCGGCGTCGTCCACGCCGGTCCGCCGCAGATTCAAATCCCGGAGCCTTTTCGAATCGATCAAGTACCCCAACCCGACGCCGGTGATTTTGGTGTTGCGCAGGTGGAGGGATTCGAGATTGCGGAGCCCGGTCATTCGCTTCAGAGCCGCGTCCGAGACCGCGGTGTCGGAGAGGTCGAGCGCCTTCATTCTTTTGCAACCGTTGAGGTGCGACAAGCCCTCATCCGATACCCGCGTCGCGCGCAGGCCGAGCACTTCGAGGAGTTCGAGCCCCGCCAATTCCTTCAGGTCCGCATCCGTCGTGCCCGTGCCCGAGAGATTGAGTTCCCGGATCCCCTTGTGCGCTTTGATCCGCGCTAGGGTGCTAGCCGTGATCGCCGCGCCGCCCAAATCGATCTTTTCGAGGCCCGCGAGTCGTTCAAGCCCTTCCAATTCTCCATCCCTCACTGCGAGATCATGGAAACTCAGCGCGTGGAGATTTTCCAATCCCACCAAGCTCATCAAGCCGGCTTTTCCCGGCCCCAGGTACGAGAAATCGATCCCGAAGCGGATGGCCACGGCGGGCAACTCACCGCTGGGTAACGCGGCGAATTGAAACGCCGGCAAACCTTCGGTGCGGTCGCTCTCGTCGTGCGATTTGAAAATCGTGGCCCCGAAGCCGACGGGGCACAGCCATCCGTACCGCGCTCCGATTTTCTCGTAAGCGGCGATGGTCGCCGCGTCCATCTTCGCCGGTTTAGGCACCGGCGCGGCCCCGGTCGGCGCCGCCGCGCACAATCCGGCGAGCGCGGCGAGCAGTGGCAGTCGCATGGGGTGCGTCTTCATCGTTTGGCGTCCTGCAAACCCAAAGCCAAGCCGGCCAGCCCGAAGGCGCGGAGGTTGGCTTTGCCCCAGGTTTCGTATTCCTTCGCCGAGTTGCCCGCGCCGTTCTCGGCCGCGTTGTGGCGCGCGACCGTCATCGCCAACAGCGCCGTGGAGACCCGCAGTTTGGCCGGGTCGTCTGGGCGGTCGGTCGAGGTCATCTCGGCTTTCGATTTCGGATTGGCGGCCCATTTCGCCCGTTGGCAGTCGGCTTTGGCCCACGCCTTCAAACCGTCGTCGCCGAGCAAGTTCCACAGCACCTCGGCTTTGTCCATTTGCCCCGCTTTCGCCGCCGCCAACGCGAGGCGCAGTATCGCGTACTGCGGGGTCGACTTCGTGAACGCGGCCCGCTCCTGATTGGCCAGTTCGACGGCCGCATCGACCGACGCTTGCGGTTCGCCCGATTGCTCGGCGATCATCGCCAACGCCAGAATGCGGTCGTCGATCGTCCCCGGACGCACGGCCATCGCCAAAGCATCGGATGAATTCTTCTGCGACAAGCTCGAACCGACGGCGGCCAGCCGGGCGACGCGGGTGACTTCGCCGGCCCCCGGGGCCCCGACCAGAGTGGGAACCCCGGCCGTGCCGAGCTTTTGCCAAAGAATTTGGGCCGAGATCGGCGTCGGCGCGAAGCTGGCGCCGGGGGCCGTGATCGCGGACTTCAGCATCTCCGCGACCGGCTGCACCTTCGCCGCCGGGGCGCCGGCTCCGAGAGCCTCGAGCGCGACTTGCGCGCTCGCCTCGGGGTATTCGCCATCGTTGAAGGCCTGCTGCAAGATGTCCATGAGCAAGTCGGATTGGCCGACTTTCGCCAGCTCGCGCGCCAACCGGCGGGCGATGGCGAAGCGCAGATCGAGATCGTCGGGCTTGGCGTCGTTTTTCAGGATGCTCAAAACTTGCCGCAGTTGCTTTTGGACGTAACCCAGGTCGCCCCCGATGGGGGCGCGGGCCAGTTGCTGATCTTGGGGCGACCAGCGGATTTTTACTTCCTTCAAGACCTGCTCTTCGTCGCCGCCGAGGGCGAGCAATGCGACGGCCAGTTCGCCGACCAACAGATCCCGCTCCGGGGACTTCGGGGCCTTTTGCAATTCGTCGCGGGCCGAGTTGAACTGACCGACGGCGTCTTTGAATTTCGCTTTGTCTTCGGAGCGGGCGGAGTACTCCCCGGCGGCGATCAGCAGCAGCGCCCGGCACAGAGCGGCTTGCCCTTTGGCCATCGGGCCGTCGTCCTTGTACTCGGGGATCTCCTTCAACGCCTCGGCCATGTACTGGTTTTCTTTCCCCTCGCGCCGGCTGTTGAAATACCAGAGCCCGAGCGCGACGACGGCTACGAGGACCGCGGCGCCCGCGAGCCCGAACTTCAACTTCGCCATCAGCGAACGCGGTTCCACATCGTCGGCGACGGCCCCGGCGTCTTTCAAACTCTCGAACTGGACTTGCCGCGTCTGCTGAGCTTTCAGGTCTTCGGGGAGTTCCGGCCCGCGGGCCCCGCCCGGTTTGTCGGCGTTGGGGTCGCGCCAGTCGGCCTTCTTGATCTTCCGCTCGGGGATTTTCTGCCGGTGTTTGCAATCGGGGCAGATGACGTTTTTGCCGATCTTGCTCGACGGTTCGTTCCATTTGAAATCGCACATCAAACAGACGACTTCGACTTGCTGTTCGGCGACGGCCGGTGCGTTCGCATCTTCGCCGAACATCGTCGCGGCCAGCGCCTCGGCTTCGATCAGCGAGCGGTCTTCGACTTTCGGCTTCGGCACGTGGAAGGGCTGTCGGCAATCGGCGTTGGAACAAGTCGCGCGCCGGCCCGCGAGTTCGTCTTTGAGGCGGTATTTCTTCCCGCAGTGCGGGCATGAAGTTTCGATCGGCATGGAGGCTTTCGGATCCCGGTGGAGTCGGTCGCTCTCCGCATTATGCCCGCCCCGGTGCCGCGCGGCAATCGGTTATGCCGGCGCCGTTCGATTTTGGCGAACGCCTCAACGGCGCGGGCGGTTCGGTTCGCGCTCGCCGGCGGTGGTCGGGCCGGGGACGACCGACCGGCGCGGCTTGCCGGAGGCTTGGTCCGCGAGGACCGGCCGGACTTTGCGGGTGGCTCCGCCGGCGGGGGCGAGTTCGCGCTTGATGTCCCGCGCCGCCCGCGCGGCCGTGGCGACCTTGAGCAGGTGGATGCCGGCGCGGAAGACGGTGTAGCCGATGAAGGCCGCGATGAACGCTTCGATGATCCAGCGGTTCAACAAGAAGACGACGTAGCACATGGCGAACGCGGCCAGGCCGACGCCGAGCAGCACCCACCCCAAGACTTCGCGGACCCAGACGCCCATATTGACCCCCCGCGGCTATCGGAAGCCGCCCATGCAAGATATCACGATCAGAAACAGCACCAACAGGAGCGCCGGCAGACCGACGGTGAGGAACCAACCGCCGCAACCGAATTTTTTGCGGGCGGCACCGAGGATCTTCCCCTTCTGCCAGCCGCGCCATTTCTCTTGGCGATCGAACTCGCGGCGGTCCTCGGCCCATTGCGTATCGACCAAGATCATCCGCGCTTGATCGCGCTGCAATTGCAGCAACCGCCAGTACCAGAAGGCGAATCGCGCGGTGAGCGCGACGGCCAAAAAGAATCCGACGGCGAGCAGGAAGCGGCTGAGGAACTCGGGGACGAAGAGCGGATCCGTTCTGGGAATTTCGATGGGCGTTCGGGACACGACCGGCGGCACCCGCTCGAAATCGACCCGCAAGTAGGTGATCGCGAGCCAGAACAACTGACCGGCGAGAACGCAGGCGCCGACGCGGGCGAACAGCATCCAGAGTTCCCGGTCGCGCGGGGCCTCGGCGGGTCGCACGGTCGCCTTGGCCCCGGGCTTTACGTAGAGCTTGCCCGCGTCGAACGGCATGCCGACGTGGACGATCGACAAGATCCGGTACTGCCCGATCAGATACACCATCGAGCTACCGATCAGGATGATATCGAGGAAGCGGAAATGGCTCCCGGGGATGCTCGAAAACGGATCGTCGATATTCGGCCAACCGAGCGGGGCGAAGGTCAGGTAGCTGACCAGCAGCACGAAAAAGACGGGCATCGCCGTCCAGCGGAGCACCAAGCCGCAGAGGCCGACGACCAGCAGCAATGCCGCCGCGATCGGCGAGCCGATGAGGAACATCGTCAGCATGGTCACGGCCAAACCGCCGCCGGCGATCATGAGGTACGTCCGCGACGCCGGGTTCGTGATCAAATCCCGGTACGGGTTCGGCTTCGCCGGGGTAACCGGGGTGTCGGAGTCTCGGCTCATCGGCGGATCCCCCCGCCGCGGATGCGGTCGAGCCGCGAGAGAACCAACCGGACGGGGTCGCCTTGATTCAACCGGACGACCGACGCCCCCGCCCGGACGAGCGCCAGCCGGAGGTCCTCAAACTTGCGGTGGTACCCTTCCACCAACGAGGTTTGAATCACCCCGCCGAGGGTCGTTCGCTTCGATTTCTTCGCCGGTGCGGTCGGATCGCGCGGATCGATCGGCGGTGGCAAATCTTCCGGCCAGGGCAGGAGCACGAGCACTTGGTGGTGCTTGCCGCGGGCGGCGCGGATCGACTTCAACAGCGGTTCGACGGCATCCGACAGTTCGACCAAATCGGCCAAGATGATGTACAGCTCGTTGTCCCGGGCGAAGCCGATGGTGCGGAGCAAGGCGCCCGCGAGGATCGGCACTTTCTCGGGGCAGCGGAAGCGGTAGTCGCCATTTTTCTCGAACAACTTCGGCGGCGGTTGATGGTGGTGCTCCACCAAGAAGTGGCTCGCCCGCTCGATGAAAAACGCGTCGTCGTGGATGCAGCGCTCGATGCTCGCCGGGGTGTCGCTGTTGCGGGCCGCGAATAGGGCGCCCAGTTGTTTGCGCTTGGACAACTCCCGGCTCCGCGGGGGGATGAAACCGCGGATGCCGAAGAAAAACCAGTAGACGGCGGTCAAGACGCTGGGCGCCATCATGATGAACAGGAAAACCGCGAGCAGCAGCGGCAGGTCTTCCATCGACCGCGGCCGGGCGATGGTCCGCGACATCTCGACGACGGCGTTGAAGTTCTCGGCCCGCCACGACAGCACTTGCCACAGCAGCGGCACCACCAAGATCCACTTCATCGGGCTGTCGAGCAGCGGGATCCAGAACAGGCCGAACGGCCGCGAGTTCACCCGTTTTTCGAGCAGGTCCGGGTACAAATCTTGGGCCAGCGAGTAGGCGTGTCGTTGGAGCGTGGCCGCGTCGCCGTCGGTGGTCTCGGCCGGTTTCCCGGCGGTCTCGGCGAAGATCCGCAGCAGTTGCATCGTGTGCCGCCGGGTCCGCGCCGGCTTCTGCACCCGCGCCTCGTGTTCGTCGAACACCGTCAGCCCGACGAGGTCGCGGTCGCTGGCTGCGGCTTGCAGGACGCCCGCGCCGATCCCCGCGAGTTTCGCCAGCGGCGTCGCGCCGACGGCGCCCAAGCGCGTGCTATTCGAGGCATCGAGGAACAGCACGCACCGCACGGGCACGTCGCTTTCCAGTTCCTTCGTGATGAGTTTGTCTTTGCGGGCGCTCGCCTTCCACGCGATGGTTTTGGGCGGATCGCCGACCAAGTAATCGCGCAGGTGCAGCAGTTCCGTCCCGCTGCCGGCGCGGCGGATGCGGTGCACCCCCGGCGGCGGCAGCGTGTTGAATCGCTTGTTCGCCCGCTGCGTGCCGTCGTCGTCCGTCAGCGGAGGCAGCACGAGGTACTCGGTCGGCGAGCGGAAGAACATCCGGCGGTAGAAGAAACCGCAGAGGTCGGCCGTGCGGAGTTCGACCCCTTCGAAGCGCACGACGCCGGGGGCGTTGGGGTGAATTTTGTATTCCAGCACGATCGGTTCGCTTTTCGACAACCGAGAAATCGTCCGGCGGTGGCCACTTTTGATGTGCTGCCCCACCGGGAGTTTGTCCGCGAGCGACACGAACGGCAGCGCCGGGCCGCCCGTCAGGCGGACGGTCACGCGGATCGTGCAATCGACGCCGGCCCAGAGCGTCGGCAATTCGCGGTCGCCCTGCAAAATGCGACGTTCGATGGCGATCCGCCCGCTCGCGGCGGTCGTGCGGGTCGCGAACCAAATCCACTCGGCGACGAACCAGAGTACGAGCGTCAGAGCGAAGATCGGCACCGTCGGGGCGTACCTCGCCACGACCAGTACGCCGAACAGCGCGGCTTCCGAAATGACGAAGAGAAACCACCAGCCGCGCGAGGTCAGCACGAATCGGATCCTCGCCTAAACGGTTTCCAACACGCGGACATCCGCGAGGACTTCCTTCACGATGTGCGACACCTCGCGGCCTTCGATCTCGGCTTCGGGCCGGAGGATCAGGCGGTGTCCGAGGACGCCGAACGACACGGCTTGCACATCCTCGTGCGTGACGTAATGCCGGCCCTTCAACACGGCCCGCGCCCGCGCGCACCGCAGCATATTCAGCGACGCCCGCGGGCTGGCCCCGAGGGCGACGTCCGGATGCTCGCGGGTCGCTTCGGCGATCTCGACGATGTACCGGTAGAGCGACTCCTTGCCGAAGACGTACTGCAATTTGGCCTGCAACCCGAGGATGATCTCGGGCGTGAACATCGCGGGCGGTTCGGCGATCGGCCGGCCGTGCAACTTCAGCAGGTCGACTTCGTGATCGAAGCCGGGGTAACCCATTTCAATGCGGAGCAAAAAGCGGTCGAGCTGCGCTTCCGGCAACCGGTAGACGCCTTCTTGTTCGACCGGGTTCTGCGTCGCCATCACGAGGAACGGCCGCGGCAACGGGATGGTCTGCCCGTCGACGGTGACTTGGTATTCCTGCATCGCTTCCAGCAGCGCGGCCTGCGTCTTGGCCGGGGCCCGGTTGATTTCGTCCGCGAGCAGCACCTGGCAGAAGATCGGCCCTTTGCGGAGGACGAAATCGTTCGTGTTGCGGTCGAAGATCGACGTGCCCGTGACGTCCGACGGGAGCAAGTCCGGGGTGAACTGCACGCGCTGATATTGGCAACCGAGCAGCCGGGCGAAGACTTTCGACAGGGTCGTTTTGGCGACGCCGGGGACCCCTTCGAGCAGGACGTGCCCGCCGGCGAGCAGCGCGATCAGCAACTGCTCGGTCACGGCATCGGCGCCGACGACGACCGTGGCGACCTGCGCGCGGACTTCGCGCAGCAGTTGGCCGGCTTGCGCGGCCAACTCGCGGGCGGGGCCGGTCTCGGCGGTTTCGGGCGGGGCACTTTCGGACGAAGCTCGGCTGGCGACGGCGGGACGGGCGGTCATGCGGCTCCTTCGGAGTCGGTTCGGGTTGCTGGACTCGCGGCGAAGCGCCAACGGTCGGCATCGGCGGCCACCCGCACGGCCGCGAGGATCGGCTCGAGTTCTTTCCACTTGGTATACGCCAGCGGCTTCGCCGCATTTCCGGCGACTTCGTCCCAGAGCCGGCGGACACTGTCGATGAGATACGAACGATTGCGCCCCGCGGCTTCGATTTTCGGCCGGCGCCCGTCGGCGAAGCCGCCCAGAAACCCCCGCTCGCGGAACAGCAACAGCACATATTCGGTGAAGGGCTTGCGGAAATCGTTGCCGCGCAGCAGTTCCAGCCGGCGGTGCGCGAACGACCCGAGCGGTGCGTCGTCGCCGAGCCGGAGCGGATCGGCCGGGATCGGCTGGAAATCGCGGGCTTGCCGACTCCCCCAAATCCGGCTCCGAAGCAGCACGCTCGCAAAAAGCACGGCGATGATGGCGATCACGCTGACGATGGCGACGTAGGCTCGGGTATCGCGGGACAATCCGTTTTTGAACGAGTCGTTGTCTTCGAGCCGCGTGGCCACCTCGCTCGCGAGTTTCGACGCCCCCTCTTGGACTTTGCGGTCCATCGGGTCGGGGAATTTCGGCATCGGCGGCGGGGGCATCTTCGGCGATGCGGACGGCACTTGCGAAAAATCGAATTCGTCGAAGCGCGTCTTCTCGGTGCCGTCCTCGATGAACAGGCACTGCGTACGCTTCTCCGGCCCGCGCAGCCACGGCACGAGCTTCACGGCGAATGGGAAGTTGTCGGTCGCTTCCGCATCGGCGGAGGAATAGAGCATGTCGTTCGTGAGCACATCCCGGTCGGCCATCACCAAGCAGCGGAAGGTGTCGCGCCTCGTGCCGATGCCGGCGGCGGCGAAGCTGTCGTTCAATTTCAATGGGTTTACCCGCCCGCTGCCGGTGTATTCCGCGGTTTTGTAGAAGACCGCGACGGTCCGCCCGAGGTAAGGGGGCCGCTTCGCGATCCGCAGTGTCGTCGGCCCGTTGGTGGCGATCTTGTCGAAACCCGCGAACAGTTCCTCTTCGGGCTTCAACGCATTGGGATTCAACGCGTACGGCTTCACGAACGGGAACCGCGACACCCCCGAATAGGAATTTGTTTGGTCCGTGACAACGTCGCCGACGATTTCCAAATCTTCGCCGTCCGGGAAAAACGGAGTGAGTTTGAGGAATGAATCCGCGGCGATCAACACCGCACCTCCGGCGGATAACGTGTCCCGGACGATCTTCGCGACCGTGTCCCGCTTGGTCCATCCCGGATCGCCGATCACGATGACCAGCGTCGTCTTGTCGGGCACGAGCCCGCGCGACCCCACCGGTTCGACTTTGAAATGGTGCAGCAACCCCCGGAAGAGTTGCGTGCCTCCATCCCGCGCCGGGCCTACGACGGGCGCTTTCTCGTCGATGCGTGTAATGGGGCGATCGAGTCGGACTTGGCCGAAGGCCGATGTCGCCGAGACAACTGCGAGGAAACAGGCTAACGTGCGGACGACGAGCGGTTTCATACTTCCGACACCCCCGCGAGTTGGCAGAGGCAGTGCCGGGCTTCGGCGTAAGCGCTCTCGGGGATTTCTTCCCGCAGCGGCGTGTACCGGGCGACGGCGTACAACCGGGCCAATGGCTCGGCCAGATGCTCGACGTGGGGCAGGGCGTCCCGCAGGGCTTCGGCGATGGTCAGGTGATTCCAAACAACCGCGCCGTTGCCGCAGACCAAGATCGACAAATACTCGAAGGCGAGCACGAGCCCTTCGCGGTCGTGAATCGTACGCGGGTCGATCGGCCAGGGGCCTTGCCCCGGCAGCGGCTTCGGCGTTCGGTTCCGGAGTTCCTTCACCAGCGGCAGGAACTTCCAGATCAAGAAACCGATGATGGCCGTGAAAATCAGGGCGAAGATCACGGTGCCGACGGTGCCGAGCCCGGCGAGGCCGACGCCGCCCAATCCGCCGATGTTCGGGGCGCTCGGCGCATTGAACCCCGTCTTCGGGGCGCTCGGGGCCGACGGACTCGAGGCGTTGAAGTTCTTCATCCAACTCGGGGAGGTCCAGCTCGACCCGCCCCCGTTACCGCCGTTCATGAACTTCCAGAAACCGGAGCTGGGCGTCGATCCGCCGCTCCCGGTATCGGGGGCGGTGTCCCAAAATGGCTTTTGACTCGAGCCGGGCCCGCCGTTGCCGAAGAGATCGACGATGGCGTCCTTCACGGCCGGGGTGCTATCGATGGGGCCGACGGTTTGCTCCCACATCTGCACGGCGCCCTGAACCTGCTCCGAATTGGCCCCCGGCTTTCCGGATTGTTGCGGGTTGGGGGTCGGTGGCTTGTTCACCGGCCCCGGGTTGAACGGATCATTCGGCCGAGTCGGATTCGGACCGGGCGGTTTGGGTTGGGTCGGCTGCGGTTGCGGGGGGAGAGGAGGAGCCGGTGGCCGATCGCCCGGTCTCGGCAACCGCGGCGGCGGCGGATCGCCCGGTTTGCCGAGGTTCTGCATCAACCGCTTCAAATCCTCATCGCTCATATTCGGGTTCGACTGTTTGAAATCCTTCTGCAACTGCTGCGGGTTGTCTTGATACTGTTTGCGGGCGAGATCCATCATCTTCTGACGCAGTTCGGGGTTGTTCTCGGTGTCCTTCAAAAACCGCTGGAGCAGTTCGAGTTGCTTCGGGTCGAGTTTCGACGAATCGTCACTTCCGCCGTTGAGCATCGCCGAGAGTCGCTTCAAAGCCTCGGGGTCGAGGTCCTTCGCGGGCAGGGGCGTGTACTTGCCAGCCGGTTGGGCGAGAATCGAGCCGCCGGCCGAAAGCAGCAGAAAACAGACCAGTAAATATCGAGTCATGGGCTTCGGCCTCCGGGCGGCTTCGCGGTCGGTTTGGACGGGGGCAGCACGCGGACAATCGCCTGCGAAGCCTGCCGTCGGACTTCGTTCTCTTTGTCGTCGAGCAGATTCAACAACTGCGGCAGGGCCGACTTCGCCGTCGGCCCGAGCAAGCCGAGCGCCGCGGCGGCCCCGGCGCGCCGCTCCGGAACGGTGTTGGCCAACGCCTCCACCAAGGGTTCGACGGCGGCCGGGCCGATCTTTGCCAACGCTTGCGATAAATTCGCCCGGACGTCCGGATCGGGATCATTCAGCGCCGCGATCAACCGGAGCGCCAATTCGCGGTCACCCAACGCCGGCGCCGCCGCGATCGCAGAAGTTGACCCGAGGAACAGCAAGAAAACGACCGCCATCCGCACGGCGCAATCCTCGTCGGTGAGAACGCAGTTCCGACGGGACTATTGTGGGCGAAGATTGCGGGAGGTTCAAGAACGATTGCGGGAAAGGAGTGCGGCAACGATTTACGGGCCCAGTTCGGCGTGCCTTTGCTCGCTGGCGGTTACATGCACTGTAGCTCGGCCAACACGTCGAAGCATTGCCGGCACACGAACACATATACCAGAGCACTGTCCGGCAGTTCGGCCTCGGGGTAGTCCAGACCGTCGAGCTGGGCAAGCAAGGCCATCGGCCGCCCGCAGCAGTCGGGCGTGTTGTTCACCTGAATGAACTGCGGCCGGCCACCAACATGGCCCCCTCCGTCAGCTGCAGTGCCTGGTTCGGCGTCCGAGAGACTACTGGTCCACCGTGAACAGCATGTGCCGGTTGGCGACCGCCGCCCGCTGGAAGAAGTCTCGTAGTTGCGGGAACCAACTCCAAGTGTACTCGAAGTCGCTGTCCGATAACTCCCCATAGCTCTCGGTGTCGATGGAGTCGTACCGCCGGCGTAGCTCGACCTGTTCGATGTCCTTGATGGCCGCCGCCACCGCCTTGACCTCATCCGGTTCGAGGTAGCTCATGAGGTAGTCATCGCCCTCGTACAAGTTATCGCTGCCGAGGATGCACTTGTGGAACGGGGTGTCGCCCCACTCCAGCTTGCCGTCAGTCAGGCAGCGGTGGATGGCGTCCCACGACTTGTCCGTCTCCTGCGTCCAGTCAGCGTCCCACCCCTCGCTGTTTGGCCCTTCCTCCATCTTCTCGACGAAGGCCAACAGGTCGTCGTTGCCCATCCCAGGCGTGTCCAATAGCCGGGAGGCCTGCTCATCGGTCAGCGAGAAGTGAACGGCACGAGCAACCATACGGTGCGCCTCTGCTGCTCGGGGCTTAAAAGCCGAACTGCGATTCGACAGAACCAATTCCGTCAAATCCGCCTCGCTTGGACAAGTCCGGCCGCGCGACGGCGTATCTAGGTTAACCGATCGCGGGGCGCCGGTAAAGCAGAAATGTCGGGCGGGTACGGCAGGGTGTGGCAAAACTTTCTGGCAACCTGTTTTCCGGCCTGAAAGGTCGGTTCTGTCAGCCCATGTCGGAGACGGTGCAACCGTCGGAGGCCTGGGTGAAGTGGCGAGCGGGAATCCCGCCCTGTCAGGGCGGTTCAAAGCCAACGAACCGGCTTTGCAGGCCGGAATTCGGGGGGGAACTATTGTTCCCAAGCCTCCGACGGTCAACGGGGGCCCGAGTAGCGGAAGGGAAAAACCCCTGGCCTGTAAGGCGGGTTCATTTCTCGCCGTGAACCGGCCTTACAGGCCGGACTCCTGTTTTCCGCGGGCGCCCGGGCCTCCGTTGGCCGCGCCAACTCCGACCCGGGCTGACGGAACCGGCCCTTCAGGCCGGAAGAATCTCCGTAGCGGGATCCACCGCGGGGAGCCCGTCATGCGGACCATGACCTACTCAACCTCCAAAGATCGTTGCTCCACACGACCAAAAGTCGCACGATCCGAATTGGTACAGATGTATATAAGCTCCGAATCGGGCGGTGTCAAATTCATTTCTGATGATCCCGCGCTCCGATTCTTCCAAGCCGGTTGTTCCAAGGAACCGATTCCGCCGTCCCGCCCATCGCCCGGGATCGCCGCAAGTGGTTGCCACATCGGCATTCCCGCCGGGGGTTCGATTGTTCCAAACTCTTCCAAAGTGGGGGCCCCCACTCGGTTGGAAGAATAGTTCGGCACCGGTTCACCCCGCGTGGTAAATCCACCCTTCCGGCAATTCGTCGAATTCTTCGGCTTCGACTTCCGCCACCGGTTCGATCACTTCGGCCAGACGCAATTCCAAACAATGCCGGGCGATGATGAGGAAGCCGCCGTACCACAACCATGTGAAGCGGAACAGGTTGTGGCCGAAGTTCCCCATGAACAGCAGCAGAAATACCGAGAGGCCGACGGCGCCCGGGATCTGCACCAGCAGGTCGTTCGGCTGCGCGGGCATTTCCTTCCGAATAGCCCGGCAGCGGTACAAATTCCACGCGAAGCAGCCGATGACGGCCCCGAAGGCGAGGGCGCCGAGCGAGCCGAGTTCGCCGAGGATCTGGCCGTAGAGGTTGTGCGATTCGACCCCGCTGCCGGTGGCCGGTCGCCAGGCGCCGGGGCCGACCCCCGACAGCGGGCTGCGGGACCACAGGGAAAAACCGTTGAGCAATCCTTCGATCCGCCCTTCCCCCGATTCCTTCGCGTTCGCCGGGCCCACGTCCGGATTGATGATCGTCTCGAAGCGATTTTGCAGAGAATCGGGGAGCGCCACGAAGGCGATCGGTGCCACCGCGGCGAAGATCATCAGCCAGAGGAAGCGCTTCCGGTGTCCGAGGATCAAAATCATTGAGAAGAGCAGCAGCCCGAGCAGCGACCCGCGCGAACCGGTCAGCAAGATGCAGAGCGCGCAGAGCGCCGCGTAACCTCCGATGAGGTAGCGCCCCCGGCGCCCGCCCCAACCGCTGCGCCACAGGGCCGGGACGAACGGCAGCGAATAGATGATGCTCGCCCCGAAGCTGTTCGGGTCGCCGAGGGTGCTGTCGACGCCGATCATCCGCGAGATGCCCATGCGGTAGGTGTGCCGGCCGCCGATGTACTCCCGGAGCGAGTGCGTGAGGTACAGGCCCATCACGAACACGAAGCCGACGACGATCTTCTTCAACCCCTTCTCGTCGTGGACGGTCGTGACCAAGAGGCCGTAGAAGACTACGATTTTGAACCAGTCTTCGACGAGCGGTTGCGAACGGTCCATCCACGGGCTCATCGCCCAGCAGGCGAGAACCGCGAGGGCCAACCCCGCGTAGGCCAAGTGTTGCGGATTCGGGATCCAGCGCTTGCCGGAGTGGAACATCCAGACGCCCATCGTGAAGAGCATGTAGACGCGCTCGACGTGCAAATCCCCCAACCACGGCCACACCTCGAAGGGCCGGTCGATGAACAGGAACATGTAGCCGATGAGCAGCAAATGCATGGCGGCGCCATCCGTGGCGGTTACGAATTTGTAAAGTTTACCAGAGTGCAGGGATCGGATGGAAGGGCAGGTTCAATTCCGGATCCGACGGGCGAGCACTTCTTTGGCGGCGAGAGTCGGACCCGCATCCGGGTGGCCCGTGGCCATGCGTTCCACAATGGCGAAGGCCGGCTCGGTGCCGATGGCTTCGAGTACCCAAATGGCGGCTTCCTCGCGGTTCCATTTGGCCCGGCTGATGTCCTTCGGGGTTTCCGAGAATGACTGGCTCGATTCGGTATGACCCTGCCATTGCGCGGGAATCTCTTCCGGGGATAAATCCTTCCTCACCCAATAACGGACTGAAACCCAGTCCGCCTTGTGTGTTTTGTAGCGTGCCAATCTGTAGTCGAAGCATTTTTCTTTGGGGATATCCGGGCACAGAATTATTGCTAAGCGACGCCGTTGTTCGCACGTTCGAGCCAATTGCCATAAAGTCTCGGTTGGGAAACAGAACCGTGGATCGGAATGATTCAATTCCATAGACGCTCTGTCCCACACCTCATCGGAGGGATGACCGAGCAGGGAAAGCAAAAGGCCCACCCGTAAAGCGTCGGCGCGAACGGGCTTCATTTCCCGCTTCAGGAATGCCACAGTCACTCCAGGGTTCAGCAACATTTCTTTAGTGAGGCGATCTGGAGCACCGGTATTCGTACACCATTGATCCCAGAGTGTCGGCAATTGGCCCGCAGTTAGGGATCCCCCAAGTGATCGGATTTGAATACGCTTTGCCTTCGCAGATTCTAGCAGACCCTTGGCGGGCTCGGCATTCGGATCGCCCTGAGCCAGTCGCGCCAATAAGTGCCCATCGAGGTAATGAGCTAGCGCATTCTCCGGGTAAGTCTTCCGCTCATCCGGCGTGGTCAGAGATTCGACCCCGAAGCCCATCCCGAAGCCGCCGTGAAGTTTCAATGCCAATTGCGCGTCTTTGGAAACGTCGGGACGCAGTGCCGTTTGAATGTTATACCCGAGCGGCATACCGGGCCCTTGATTCATTTGGGTGAAGGTGACATCGTAGAAGCCGAGATTATCCATGTAGCCATTGTCCAACACGAGAGGCAAAAGCCTCTTGCGTTTCAAATCCGTCTTCGCGTGTTCCCAAGCGTCCAAGAAGTTCATCGCCAGCCGGATGTCGCGGACTTTCAATCGCGCCGCCGCGGCTTTCCAGGTCGATTCGTCATCGCTGCCGAGGTCGTCGATCAAACGCTTGGCCGTCGCTTCGTTCAGTTGGATCGGTTCGATTTTTCGATCCAGAAATGCGTAGCCCGCTTTCGGATCCGCTTGCATCCGGCACCAAAACTTCACGGCGCTGGGTTGGTACGAATCGATGTTATTCCAAAGCTTCTCGAACTCCGCATCTCGGAGGGCCGAGGGTTTTTCGACCGGCACCGGGGCCGCTTCGATCGGCGTGCCGAAACCGAGGACCAACGCGAGGGCGAGCGCGGACCATCGTCGCTTCACGGTGCGTACCCTCGGCGATCCGTTGAGGTGGAAGGGACGGGAGAAGAGTAACCGAAATGCGCAGGCGTTGCAAGTCGCCCGATTTACCGGGTATCCCTCCGGATTTTGCCACGGCGTTAGGCGGCGGTCCAGAGGTCGTTCCACTCCGGGGTGTCGCAGAGGGCTAGGAGTTCCACGAGCGGGCC
>JAYSYN010000335.1:0-8309 GCA_043727575.1 Fimbriiglobus sp. | reverse complement strand
CGGCGGAGGGCGGCGAGCAATTCCAATTCGCGATCCCCTTCGATGAGACGGGACGGCCGGGTCGCACCTTCGGGGGGTTTGGGAAAGCGGAAGGCATCGGCGATCCGGATTTCGTCCAAACCGCGCAGGTTTTTCAAAAGTGCGTGCCGGCTTTGCGTGCCGCGAACGCTCGGGTTTTGGACGAGCGTCACGGCCAGCGGGTCCCCCGGCTTGTTGCTGTAGGGCGGAACGGGATGACCGAGGAAGAGCGTGTTCCCGCTCGGCAATTCGTCGGGGCCGGGCGGGCCGCATCGGTCGAAGATCACGAGGTCGTATTTGCCGTCTCGCGCAGGCGTGAGGTAATCCTTTGGGTCGGCGAGGTCGGGAGGTTTGAGGTAAGTGAACTCGGCGATTTTTTTCGCCGACTCAGTTTCGAAATAGTTGCGGAGAATCTTGTTCCCCGGCGTCACCACTAACACCTTCGCCTTACGCGAGACTCCCAGCACGGCCCAAGCTTGGTCGTCGAGTCGGAGGCTGTCGGGCGAGTTGCCATGGTCGATGCTCAACCGCATGACGACGTCCGAGTTTTCGCCGACGTCCGGGATGGCGAACTCGGCGCGTCCCTCACCCGGCTTCGGATCGGGCGCCCGTTTGTCGGCCGGGAGGTCCTCGGGGTCGGGCTGGCGCGGGACCTTGCCGGCCACGGTGACCGTCTTGCCGTACGTGCCGACGACTTTCTCGTTCCGTTCGAGCACATCGAGCACCAATTTCACGTCCTGGGTGCGATCGCGGTAGTTGAATACTGTGGCACGGGCCGTCACCTTGCGGGCATCATCCGGGTCGCGTTCGACTTCGAAGCCGACGATCGCCAAATTGTCCGAAGTCATCGCCACGGCGGACGTGGGCATCTCCGGGTAACGGATGCTCAGATTCGCCAAGGCGAAATCGGAGACGGACGGGAAACGACCATCGGATAGCAGGTAGACTTCGGCTTGGATCCCGTCGGCGCTGAAGTAGGTTCGCTCCTTGCCCGGCTCGGGGTTCGCGGGCGCCGCCGCTTCGTTCTGGGTCGATCGATTCGGATTCGACAAGCTCGCGGCGAGCGCTAGGGCTTCGTCGATCCGCGTCGGGAATTGCGTCGGTTGAATCGCGCGGATCGCCGCTTTCAATTCCTCGCGGTTCGTCGTGTACGATTGGCGGATCTCAGCGGTGCTGTTGAACACGATGACCATGCCGGGGTCGGCGTCGGTCGAGGCGTCGATGACGCGGATCGCTTCTTCTTTGGCCCAATCGAGTCGCGTCGGTTTCACGTCGGTGGCATTCATGCTCGCGGAGTTGTCCACCATCAAGATGTAATGCCGGCCGCCGGTGACGGCCCCGTGCGTCCGCGGCCCCAGCGCAGCGTACAGAAACGTGAGTACCGTCAGCAATTGCAGGAGGAGTAGGACGTTCCGCCGGAGCCACTGCATGAGCCGGTTGACGTGGAGATCTTCGACGCTCTTTTTCCAAAGAAAGGTCGAAGCCACCGCGATCGGCTTCCGTTTGAGTCGCAGGAAATAGAGCAAGATGATCAGCGGGGGAATGCAGAAAAGCGCGATGGCAGCGGGGAGGCCCAGCGCGACGCGGTGACTGACGCCGAAGTCTTTTTCGAGCCACGCGTTGATCTCGGTGCCATAGCCCGCGAGATCGGACCCGAAGACGACGAGACTCGGCAACGCGAGCAAAATCAGGACGACGACGCCGAGCAAGAAGAGCGTTCGCATCGGTGATTGAGCCCGGTGTCGGTGAGCAGTTATCCTACTTCAACCTTTCAACTTCTTCAATTCCGCCGTCAACCAATCCTTTACGGCGTCGAACTCCTTGCCCCAGGAACAACTCGGCTTCGCGGGAGTCCTCCGGGGGCATGTCTCGGTCGGTTCCCATCCTCTGGACGAACCGTGTCAGAACTCGGATTCGCTTGGGTCGGTCGGCGGTTTTGAGCCAGGCATTGCGGCCAGCTGGGTCGAACGGATCGAATGCCAGAGGCGGGATCGGATTGAAGCCGGTCGATTTCGCGCCGCGGACGTCATGGCACGCCAAGCAGGCGTGGGAAGGGACGAGCGTTTTCTCCGCTTCCGCCTTCACGCGGGGATCGCGGACGGGGGCACTCGCGTATTCGGCGCGGTCGAATCGCAGCGCGTTCGAATCGTGTGCGATGGTCCGGAGACCCGCCACAAAACGATCTTTGAAATCGTCCCGATCGGGCAACACGCCGGTTTCGAACACGTCGGCGAAACTGGCTCCGGCGAAGATTTGTTTGGCGGCGGAAGCCGGCGTCTCGGGTTTCGTGACAACCTCGCGGAGCAAACGCGATAGAAAATTGCGATCGACCTCGCTCAACCCGATGGCCCGCGCCACGGTCATCACCGAGGTTGCATCCGAGGGTTGCGATGGCATTTTCATCCCGGCTCGCGCAAACGCTTTCGGATTGCTCGACTGTTGGACACTCGGCAAGACGGTGTCGTCCCGAGATCGCGCGGCGTCGTACAGGAGAACCGAATTTCCCGTACCAGCTTTCGTCGGGATCGGGTTGAAATCGAGCAAACGATTCGACGGCGCGACTTTCCGCGCGGCGATTTCTTCTTGCAGGAACTTTACCAGATCGAGCCGGTTCAAATCGTACCGGACGGTTTTGTCGTCGCCGATCGGCTTGTTCGTCGGAATTGCGGCGAGCATCTGGGCGAGGACGTGCCGGCCGTTCTCGCTGCGGACGAGTCGCTCGACTGCGGCGCGGTCGCGTATCCGCTCCCCGCACTGGCGAATCGCCGCGTCGACTTCGACCGCGTGCAATTCCAGCAATTTCATCCCGTCCATATGGTCGAGCCGCGGCGCTTTGGGATCTTCCTTGCCATCTTTGTCGAGCCCGTACGGGAATTTCAGTTGGGCTTGAGCGGCGATCCGCACGGCGGGGTTGTGGATGCTGTTCGACCACGGGGCTTCGCCGAGGATCGGCCCGCGATTCTTATGGCAACTGAAACAGCGTTTACCGTCGAGCATCTTCACCGCGGGCACGCCCCCGCCGAGGCCTTCAATGACGCCGAAGTCGAACTTCGAGGTGTTTGTATTCCACGAAATGAACTCCACCGTCTTGACGACCGGCCGACCCGGTGACTTCAATTCCATGTTGGCCGCGAAGAACAATCGCCCTTCCAATTGTGGCCGATTTTTGTCGGTCTGCCCGAGGGGCGAAGGCGCCGCGATCACCGCCGGTGGCACCTGTCGTGGCGCGGGACGCGGCGAGGACCCGCCCCAGCCGGCGAATCCCGCTGTGAAATTCGAGATCGGCAGCGGTTCTGGATGGGTCGAAGGCCGCAGCGCAATCACGACGCGCGGATGCGCGAGGCCCGAGTGGGGATCGACCGAAGAGAACGGGATGACCAATTGGAGGAAATCGCCGAGTTTTGCCAAAGCCGCGACGAGTTCGACACCGCTGGCGGGAACGCGGCCCCGGTTCGCATCGATCACCGCGCCGAGCGCGGTGTTCTCGTAGGTTCGGTCGCGCTCTGGTACTGTCGTCTCACCATCGTCCGCCCGTGCCACTTGAAGGACCGACGCGAAGATCGCGAGTCCTAGGAGGGAACGGTTCATCGGAAATTCCCGTCGTGGAGGTGTGGCATGCACGACTCAACGAAGGTGTCGTTCGACCGTTGGCGAGCGGACCGAGATTTCTCAGGCCGTACCGACCGTCGGCGGGAGCGGCGGGAGTTGTTTCAACAAATCTTCGATGTCGATGCCCGGCGGGGCGACGTAACCCTCGGGCAAGGGTGCGCCGAGTTCCCTGCGGCGGCGGATCATCCAGTTGAGGATTTCTTTGGGGGTGCGCTGTCGCTGCCCGGCGGTGTTTGGAATCGGATCGGATTCCCTCCGCTCGCCGTTCGGCCCGTACGTGATTAACACCGCGGTCGATGGACTCGTCTGGATCATATTCCGGCTCCGTGAATCTCGAACAGTTGGATTCGGCATCTCGCGATCGGTTCGTCCTCGATGGTGAGGCTGACTTCGTACCCGCCCGGTTCTGGGAATGTTACACCCGAGAGTTTCAAATGGAACGGCGTTTCGATGAGGCGATCTTTAAAAGGGATGGCCGTAGGGAATTCGTGCACGAGTTCTCCGGTCCCGAGGCGTTCGATTTCGACGCGGAATGCTAACGTGCCGTCGCCGTCGATAAACAGCGCGAACACGGTGAAATCAAAACCGAGCGAAGGGAATCGATCCGAAGCCAGTTGCGTGAATCGATTCCAAATCGTCGCGCTTCCGACGGCGCGATCCTCCGTCACCCGTTCGCATACGTGCAGCCCGACCACGACCGGCAGTTCCATCCCGCGCCCTCCTCAGTACTCGATCTACTTCATCCACTTGTCCGCGTAGGTCGTGAACACCTTCCAATCCTCGGCGTTCATCTCGTGTTTGCCCGCGCGGATCCAATAGCCGAGGCGGCTGTCGAGCAGTTTTCCGGTCGCGGGGAATTCGGTCGCGGGGAATTCGGTCGCGCCGAGTCCGTCGACGCCGAGGAGCTTGTAGACCGGCGTCGCCAGTTTCATCATCTCGAATTGTCCGGTCGGGTTGGCCCACTGGTCCTCGGTGGCGTTGGAGTACAGCACGGGTCGCGGAGCGCAGAGCGCGAGGAGCGAATGCTGGTCGAACGGCAGCTTCGACGGGTCGTCGTTGTACTCCTTGAAACTGCCGCTGAACCAATGCGGAAAGCTCGTGTTGATGCGTTTCACCCCTTCGGCCTTCGGGTCGTTGTGCCGGCTCGGGGCCGTGCCGCCGCAACCGGCTTGGTGCGGAAAGGCCACGGCGATGCGGTCGTCAAACGCGGTGGCGAGCAGCACCGTCTTGCCCAACCGCGAGTGGCCGACGGCGGCAATGCGCTTCGCGTTGAACTCCGGTTGTGTGACGACGTAGTCGACGGCCCGGTGAATCCCCCACGCCCAGAGCATCACCCGCGAAGTGAAATCCGCGGTTTGTCCGCAGTCTGAATCGGGTAGCACGAACGGCCGCATTCCCGCGCGCTCATCCTTGATATCGGGTTCGACGTCGCCGCTGTAGAAGGTGACGACGCCGTAGCCCGCCTTCACGATTTGTTCCAGCGGCCAGACCTTCGCGGCCTTGCCCCGGTCTTCTTCGGTGGCGCGATTCTTCTTCACGCCGGGGCCGTTGTCGTACATCCACGCCGTCGGGATTCGAACCTTGTCATCTGCAATTATCGTGTGATTGCCGGAGAAATTCATCCCGACGAACAGCGGCGACCCGGCCTTCGGGCGGTCGTTCGGGAAGGCCATTAGCAAGTACAACGGCGGGCAATCCTTGATGCCGACGGAGAGTTCGACTTCTCGCAGGGTGCCGAGACCGCCGAAGGCTTTCTCGTCTTCGTACAAGACTTTCGCCGAGATCTTTGACCGCACCTCCGGGTAGCGGCCGTACATGTGCTTTTGAAAGAGTTCCTTCAACTCGGGCTTGCGCTTATCGGTCCAATCTTCCTTGGTGGCGACCTTGGTGCCGTCGGTCATCACGAGTGGATCGGGGAAATCTGCGGCGAACAGGGGCGAAGTCACGAGCAACGCTCCGAAGATGGTGAGTGCCAGACGCATGGAGAGACTCCGGAGAGACGGAAGCGGGCGATTGTAAGCGGTGGAGGACTCAGTTCACATCGATTCCGCGGACGAATTTAAATTCGACCGATCCCGTCAATTGCTTTCGGGGACCCTTCTCGTACGAGTCGATTTCGAACTGCAGGCGGATTTCGGATTCGACGATCACCCCGGTCTCGCTTTCGAGATAGACCAGCCCGCGCACGGTTCCTACCGCGCCGGTGAGTGCGCCGACCGGCGGCGCAATTGCGCCTTCGACGAGGACGACAGCTTCGCGCCGTCCGCCGCGCTCGCGCAGGCCGAGGTAGGTGTACCGGAGATCCTCGCGGCACAGGAACTCTTTGGTAAGGGCCGCGTCCGTGGCATCGAAGGCAAAGCGCAAAGCCCGCGATGCCGCCCACGTCTCCCCCGGTCGCATCTGTTTGTTCGGAAGGGCCACAGAACTGCACTCGAGTCCTTCGAGCAAATCGCGGCCCCGGTGCAATGCGATTCGCTTCAATTGCGGATCGGTGTCGCCCTCGACTCGGACGCTCAGTTCTCGAATTGCACCCGACATCGAGACCGGACCAGTCGCGGTGATCGGTTCAAAACCGGGTTTGAGGAACTCGGTCACCTCGCGGGGCGTCGGGTTATCTTTGGTCCCGCGCTTGTGCGCCGTCGCCAACGAATCGAATCGGAAATCGACCCGTGCGGCGTCGGCGGCATCGGTCGGCTTCATGAGGTTCTCGGTCATCTTGAGTGTCTGTTCGAGGTAGAGGCTCAGGTCCGGCTCGGCCGCACCGTCGTCGAATTGACGGAGGTCGGCGGTGCATGTCAGAGCGATCGACCGCTGGCTACCGAGCTTGACTCGGAAAGCCAAGTCGGTGCCGAGGCGTTCATAAGGCGGTCCCGCGAGAGGGATCGGGCTGGCCAGCAACCGGCGCTTCTTCGTGGTGGCATTCGAGTAATACGGCTGGCTGAAGTAAGCTTTGCCGGTCTCCGGTGCCGGGAAGATCAGTTCCCCGGTCGCGACCTGACTTGCCGGATCGTACAGAAGGTTCACCTCGCGGATCGCGGCGTCTCCGAGGCGCTCCGCGAGAAGATCGTCCGCGTTTCCAACCCAACAAGCGACGCCGATATCCCGGAGTTGCCGGCGCGGATCGACGCACATCACAGTGACGGGAATGTGGACTTTCCCATCCTTGTAAAACGCCGGTCCGTATTCCGCGTGACCGATCCGCCCTTCTATCAGCCCGCGGACGGCGTCCGTCGGGATGCCGAAGGCGATTCCGGTCATGCGACTCTGTTCGTCGAGATCGACCCGGGACGCGACCGCCACCACGGCCCCGTCGCGGTCGCAGATCGGCCCGCCGGAGTTGCCGTGCACGAGGCCGCCTTGAATCTGGACCGCGTACAACTGCCCTCGCGCGTCCTTCCGGAGGGCTTGCACTTTCGTCTCGGCGACGGTCGCCGCCGGCGGATCGTCGCTGCGGTTCTTCTCCGCGATCCGCCGGCCGCCGGGGAATCCGACAACCAACAAAGAGTCGAGTCTTCGCAGTTCCTCCGTCGGTCGGATTTCCAACGGCGGTGGCAAAGCGGGCTCGCGGATGATTTCGAGCAGGGCCAAATCCATGTCGTGATCGACCGCGAGGATTCTGACTTTCGGACCTTCGAACTTCCGCTGCCGTCCCGCTTCCCCGGGGTCGAGGTAGACCCGGAGTTTCCTCGGTTCCGGGCTCCCCGGCTTCTTCATCCCGACCACGTGGGCATTCGTAACGATCACACCCGGTTCCAAGCCGAACCAGCCCGTGCCGGTACCGCCGCCTTCGAGTTCGATAAACACCGTCGCGCGGACAATGCGGTCGAGCGTTTGGCCATCCGGCATCGCCCGTGGCACGGACGGTTCGACCCGGCTTATCGGAGTCGCGATTCTCACTTCGTCCCGAGGCCGGAGTGCGATGACGACTGCGCACCAACCTACTGCGACCAACGCAGACAGGAGCGCGGCCGCGAGGCGGAACGGGAATCGACCGGTTTTTTGAACCGTCGGCACGAGGACAAGGTCGTCGCAGGCGGCGCAAGCCACGGTTTTCCCGGCTCGACCCTCAGACGCAGAGAACTTGTGGAGGCACACCCGGCAGGTGACTGGAATGGGCATCGTTGATACCGGGAGTCGTTTCGATTGAGTCTATCACCGGTCGAAAGAGTCGCCGTACGAAATCACCTCCGCTCGCGCCGCCGACCGCTTATAATTGACTCAACCGCCGATGTTGGTGGATCGTCCCGCTCGCCAGCCCCAGGTATTCCCATGCGATCTCGGCTTCTCGTCTTGCTCGCCGCCGTGTTCATCGGCCCCATCGCCTTCGGTGCCGAACCCGACCCGTCGCTCGAACGCATCCGCAAGGACATCGACTACCTCGCCGGCGAGGAGTGCGAAGGACGCGGGCTGAAGACCAAGGGCATCCTGAAAGCGGGCGACTACATCGCCACGGCCTTCAAGGACGGCGGTTTGAAGTCGGCCTTCAAAGACGGCACTTACTTCCAGCCGTTCGTGGTCCCCGGCCAAGGTAAGCTCGGCACGCCGAACGGTCTCGTGTTTGGAAATGAACACAGGGTCAACGAGCTCAAGATCAAAGACGAGTTCGTCGCCACTGCCGCGTCGGGGGCCGGCAAGAAATCGACGGGCCTCGTCTTCGTCGGTTACGGCATCACCAGCGTCGA
>JAYSYN010000334.1:0-8356 GCA_043727575.1 Fimbriiglobus sp. | reverse complement strand
GATGGATATCAAACTTAAACGCTGTAATGGCTCTCATAATTCGATCTCCCGGAGTTTTTCAACACCCTGCTAGAGCAGATCAGAATTGAACCGCGGAGGAGCGGAGACGCGGAGACGCGGAGACGGAAATAAGATAGGGCAAATGGGTGGGAGTCCGACCTCTACCTAATCTGTACCCTCCGCGTCTCCGCTTCTCCGCGGTTCAAATTCTTCACTCCGAACATCATTCCAAATCCATCCGCCTCGGCAAGTCGTGGTTCAATACGCCCCGGCTCAATTCGTACACCCCCGGCGCCGCGAGCGTTTCTCCCGGTGTCAAACGGCAAGCCCGTTGTTTATGGCCGGCCCGGTCCAAATGGCTTTTCCTGCACGCCGCGCAACTCAGGTAGTACGTCTTCAATTCTTTCGTCGGACCGTCGCTCCACTCGGCCGCAATTTTGAACTCGGCCAGGGAGTCGCAGCCCCCGCAGGCCACCGGATACGCGGGCATCGCTCGCATGGGCGGACCCTCAACCGGTGACGGGGAACGGCGGGGATTGCCCTTCGATTTCGGCCAACGCATTCATCGCCGCTTTGATCTCGGCCTCTTTTTTATTCCGCCCCCAGACCGGCTCGTATTGCGACCCGTCGATCTCGGCGGCGATCTTGAAGCACTTGTCGTGGTCCGGTCCCTGCTCGTCGAGAATCACGTAGCGCGGCGTGCTGCCGAATTCGCGTTGGGCGACCTGCTGCAATTGCGATTTCGAATTGCTCGCCAGCGCCTCTTGGGCGACCCGTTCGATTTCCGGCCCGATGAACCGGAGGATGAACGCCTTCGCGCCGTCGTATCCGCCGTCGAAAAAGATCGCCGCGACGAGGGCTTCGAATACGTCGGCCAATAAGTTCGGGGGCATTTCCCCGTTCTGGATCAACCCCTTCCCGAGGAAGAGGTAATCGCCGAGCTTCAACGCCCGACTGAAGTCGGCGCAGGTCTTCCGGCTGACCACGACCGACTTCACCTTGGTGAGGTCGCCTTCCTGGAAGTCCGGGAAGCGGCCGTAGAGTTGCTCGCACGTGACGAGGCCGAGGACGCTGTCGCCGAGAAATTCCATGCGCTCGTTCGAGGCCTGCCGGGTGTTCGCACCGGACGTGTGGGTGAGCGCGGCGCGCAAGAATTCCGGGTGGACGAAGCGGTAGCCGATGGACTCTTGGCAGCGTTCGAGAACGGACTGTTCCCGCGTCAATTTCGGAGGGGCCGAGGGGGACATAAAAACACGGAACTCGGGAGCGGGAATCTTGTCAAAGTAACCCGCGACCGCCGCAGCGTCAACGCGCGGCACCCATGACCGGCTCGCCTTGGGACAATTCGCCGCGATTCCGATAATGCCCGGTGTCCCGCTCCGATTCCGTGGGGTCGCCGTGAACCGAATCGAACTGATCGTCCTGCTTTTCGCCGCCGTCGTCGCGCTCGGCCTATTGGCGAATTGGATCAAGGTCGCCTACCCGATTCTGTTGGTGGTCGGTGGCCTCCTCCTCAGTCTCCAAGACGGCGCACCGAAGTTCGCCCTCGACCCGGACATCGTCTTCCTCGTGTTTTTGCCGCCCCTGCTCTACGCGGCCGCATTCAACACCCAGTGGCCCGCGTTCCGCACGCAGTTGCGCTCGATCGGCCTGCTCGCCATCGGCTTGGTGCTCTTCACGACGGCGGTGATCACATTCGTTTGTCACGAGTACCTCGGGTTGCCGTGGACCGTGGGCATGCTGTTGGGCGCGATCATCTCCCCGCCGGACGCGGTCGCGGCGGCCGCCATCACGAAGCGGGTACGCATCCCGAGGATCGTCTCGACGATCCTCGAAGGGGAGAGCTTGGTGAACGACGCCTCCGCGCTCGTGGCGTACCGCGTCGCCATCGGCGCGGTCGTTTACGGCGGCTTCGTCTGGTCCGACGCCGGCTGGCAGTTCCTCGCCGCCAGCGCCGGCGGCATCGCCATCGGGTTGGCCGGCGCAGGGGCCGTCATCCATTTCCACCGCTGGCTCGACAAGCGGGGGATCGCGGACACCAAGCTGCAAATTGCGATCACGCTGCTGACGCCCTACGCGGTCTACCTCCCGGCGGAGCACTTCCACGTATCCGGCGTGCTCGCGGTCGTCGCGGCGGGGCTGTGGGTCGGCACCCGGTGCGAGCGGACATTCAGCCACGAATTTTACGTCGAAGCGAGGGCCGTGTGGGAAATGCTCGAGTTCCTCTTGAACGGATTGGTCTTCATCCTCATCGGGTTCCAACTGCCCGTGATCTTGGAGAACCTCGGCGGGTCGCGCCCGCTCGACGACTTGATCGGGGCCACGGTGATTTTGAGCGCCGCCGTGATCGTCGCCCGCATCGTTTGGGTCTTCCCGGGGGCCTATCTGCCGCGCTGGCTCGACCGCGCGACCACCGGCCGGGGCGATCCGTACCCGCCTTGGCAGAGCGTCGCGGTGGTGGCCTGGACGGGCATGCGCGGCGTCGTCTCGCTCGCCGCGGCCATGGCGTTGCCGGCGTCGATCGACCTCGAAACGCGCTCGCTGATCCAGTTCATCACGTTTTGGGTCATCTTCGCGACGTTGGTTTTGCAGGGACTGTCGTTGCCGCTTTTGATCCGCGCGCTGCGGGTCGACCGGTTCGTCGAACCCGAATCGGACGCCGAAGCCGCGAGCTGTTGAGACTCATTTCACCCGCGGTTCGACGGTCACGGCGGCTTCGGAGACGACCGCGTATTGCCCGTCTTGCATCCCGGTGCCGCGGATGGTGACGGTGACATCGCCGTCGAATTTGGCATCTTTCGCGCAAGTGAGTTTGAAGACCGCGGTCGATTGCCCCGGAGCGACGGTCACCGGGTCGGCAGTGAACTTCCCGGCCAGATCGTCGGGGAGTTTCAGTTCCAATTTCACGGGCGAAGTCAGCTTCGCCGAGCGCCGCACGCTCACGGGGATCGAGATCGTCTCGCCCGGTCGGATCTTCCACTCCTTGGCTTCGACCGCGACTTTCAAGATCGAACCCTCGATCGACATCGTGATGCGCCCGAGCATCGGCGTGGCGAGGTAGCGGACGATCCCTTTGGCGTCGGGCACCTTCACCACGCCGATCAGTTCCATGCGCGAGGTGCGCGTCGTCTCGAGCCACTCGGGCATGAAACAGGGGTAGAACGTCCGGTCGACCTTCGCGGGCACAAGCAAGTCCGGCCCGGAGATCCCCTGGAGCTGGTACGACTGCGCCGCCGACATTTGCAGGCTCACTTCGCCGGCGAAGCCGTTGAGGCGTTCGAGCGTCACCTCGGCCGGGTGGGTACTCCCCCGGTGGACCTTCCGCCCGCCGTCGGCCTCGACCGCGACGAGTTTCAACCGGGGCGTCAACGTCGGCGCGAGCAGGATTGCGGTCGTCCGTTCATCGTCCGGCGACAATGCCGCGAGGTTGCCCGGTATCCGTGCCGTGGCCGACCTCGTCAGGTTCCCGGCCGTGCCGGTGACGGTGATGAGCGCGGCGTTGGACGGTGCACTTTCGGCACCCGTGAGGACGATGGCGAGTTCGGGTTTGTCGGCGGGGATGATGAGGTTCGCGGGCGCGGTTATTCCTTCGGGCAACCCGGTGATGGTCAGCGCAATCGGCTCTTGGAAACCGCCCCGGCGCTCGGCTTTCACGATCAAACTCGCCGTGGCACCGAGGGGAACGTTGATCCGGGCGACCGTCGTGATCGAGAAGTCGGCGGTCGGTTTGTAGGCGGTGAACCGGTAGATCGCGGCGCGGTTCCCGGCCTTCCCGGATTGATCCGAGACGACGGCGGTGTACGCGCCGTCGAGGGGCACGGGGAAAGATAAACCCGCGTCGGTCGTGCCGGGGAGATCGTCGTTGCGGGCGAGTTCCTTGCCGTCGGGCCCGAGGACGGCGAGCGACAGATCGAGCGGCGAACCGAACTTCCGCGCTTCCGCCGCGAGGTACCAGACCTCCCCTTTTTTGCCGTCGAGTTTGAAGCGGGCTTCGATCGCGGGGCCGTCGAACACGCCGGTGACCGCGGCGGGCAATACGAGCGCCGCGGTCGCCGCCGACTCCGCGTTGTCACCGAGCGGGATATCGAACGCGGGGGCGTTGCCGAACGGGGTTTCGAGCCGGTAGGCGAATGCGATCCGCTTCGGATCGAGGGGGAACGCGACCTTTCTCGCGAGCGATTCCAGCTTCGGTTGGCCGGTGGCCAAGCCGTACCCGACGAACTCCACATCCCGCGTTTCGCCGCGCTTCCCCACGGCGGGGATCGTGCCGACGACACGCGGGCCGGCGGTAAGAACCATTCGATAGACAAACGAGAAGTCGCCGCGGAAATCGAGGTCGTTCACGCTGACCGTGTACTCGACATTCGCAATGGCCGCGAAAGTGATCGCGAGATCTTTGCCGTCGGTATCGACGGCGTCCGCGATCAATTGTCCGCGCGCATCGCGAATGCCGACCGCGGCGTTCATGTTCACCCCGAGCCGGCGGGCGAAGATTTCGCACGTCACCGGCCCGTCTTTGGGCACCGTGAACCGATAGCGATCGACTTCTTCGACCTTCGACAACCGGCCGTTGACCGCTACCGGCAACGCCGGCAATTTCTGCGCGATCTTCGTCGTCTTCTCTTCGGTCGCTTCTGTTTCGGTGCCGACCCAGAATATGCCGGTTTTGAGACCCGCTCCGCCGGCGCTGGCCACGGCCCAGCGCACCGGCCCGGCGGGCATGTCGGCGGGGAGCGTGAACTTCGCCGCGCGTTCGCGCGGCAGCGGGGCCGCGTTGGTGTAGGCTTTGGCCCCGAACCAATACGGCGGCGGCGGCACGAGCACCGGCCCTTGGTCGCCGACGAGTTGCAATTCCACACGCGGATCGAGCGCGAAGAGTTGGACATCGGGCGTCCAATCGTAGCCGCCGAGTTGGACCTCGACCGCCGTCCCGGCCTTCCCCCCGGCGGGGAACGCGTACCCCGGCTCCGGGGCTTTGAGATCGGCAGTCTGCTTCGGCTTCTGCGCGTGCGCTTCAGGAAGAATAGAAATCAACCACAGAGGCACAGAGGCACAGAGAAGAAAAGACAGTCCAAAAGATTGAAGACAGGCATGGATCGCTGATTTAAACACAATCATTCCTCAGTATTTGTCTTCTCTGTGTCTCGGTGCCTCTGTGGTTAGTCCTGATTTCAATCTTTTATCCCACGAGTTCTTTGATGACCCTGCCGCCGTTGACGATCGACACCGGACGGCCGAGTGGGGTGTTGTACGCCTTGGTGCTGTCGATCCCCATTTGGTGGAAAATCGTCCGTAGGATGTCCTCGACGCTCACCGGGTCGGCGGTCGGCGCCGTGGCGTCTTTGGTCGTCGCCCCAATCACGACGCCCGGTTTGACGCCGCCGCCGGCGAACAGGACGCTCTGCGCCATCGACCAGTGGTCGCGGCCCGCTTGGGCGTTCACCTTCGGCGTGCGGCCCATTTCGCCCATCATCACCACGAGGGTGCTGTCGAGCATCCCGCGGTCGGCGAGATCACTCACGAGGGCGCTGAAGGCTTTGTCCACGCTCGGGATCAGGTCCTTTTCCAAACTCGGGAAGCAGGTGAAGTGCGTGTCCCAGCCGCTGTGGTCGACGCCCACGAACCGGCTCCCCGCTTCGACGAGCCGCCGGCAGAGCAGAGCGCATTGGCCGAGGGTGGTGTGTCCGTAGGCGTCGCGCAGCTTGGCCGGTTCACTCTTGATGTCGAAGGCCTTCCGCGCGGCCGGGGAAGTCATGAGGTCGTGGGCCTTCTCGTAGTAGGTCGCCATCGTCCCCGCTTTGCCCGAGGTCGGCTTGTCCATCCCGCTCAGAAGTTTCTGCCGGCGGTCCTGGCGCTTTGCGTCGATCCCTTCGACGGGCATGAGATCGCGGACTTCGAAATCGGGCGAGACCGGATCGCCTTCGATCACGAAGGGGGCGTACTCGGCGCCGTAGAAGCCGGGGCCGCCGGAGGTCAGCGGGTGCGGCAAATTGATGTACGGCGGCAGCGTGCCGTTGGTGCCGAGTTCGCGCGACACGACCGAACCGATCGACGGATAGAGGACGTTGTTCGGCTTGCGGCTGTTGGTGCCGTCGGCGAAGTCGGCCTTCACGCCGGTGAGCACGTAGTGGTATCCGGTGGTGTGGCCGTTGTCGTTGTGGCTGTGGTTGCGCAGGATCGTGAATTTATCCGCGACCTTGGCGCAGTTCGGCAGGTGCTCGCCGATGAACGTGCCGGGGACCTTGGTGGCGATCTGCTTATACGGTCCGCGCACCTCCGCGGCCGCTTGGGGCTTCATGTCCCACATGTCGATGGTGCTCGGCCCACCTTCGAGGAACAGGAAGATGCACGCTTTCGCCTTGGGTATGATCTCACCGGCGGCCTGCGCTTGAAATTGCAGCAGGCGCGGCAGGGTGAGGCCGGCGAAGCCGATTTTCAATGCCGCCCGTCGATTCGGAAGGTGTCGCATGGCGCACTCGTTTCAGAAGTGTTGTCTGATAACATACGGTTTGGCCGCCCCGTTATTGTCGCACCATGCTTCCGCAATAGTTGCAGGCAGAGGCTCTTCGATCGAATTCCAATACTCGGTGGCCCAACGCAAGATTGCGGTTCGTTGATCCGCGGTAAATTCCAAGGGCGACAAATCTCCTCGAACCAATGCAGATACAATCGATGTCCCTTGAATACCTCTGTCGGGATTGATTCCCATCAACAGCCACGTCGGCAAATAATAGTTCTGTGCCTCGGGTTTCAAAAATGGATACACATCGTGGCAATACTCCGGGAATTCGGCAGCCACGTCGTTCCAAAGTCGCCCTCCAATAAGTTGATCGACCTGATCGCATTCCAAACAGCTGTGTCCAGTGATCGGACGAGGTGTAGGCACCCGGGCGGAAAAACGCGCCGCACCAATTCCTTGATCGATTCATTCATACCGCACGCTCAATCTTGTAGGTTGGAGCTGACGGGGGTATGCGTGCTCACAGGAGTTCCACTCCGGCCGGCGGACCGGGAGCCCACTCGCCGTGCAGATTCGAGGGCGTGATGCCGGCCAACAATTCGGCGAGCGTGGCCTGCCCGGCCGGTCGAACAATCAAACGCCCAGCGGTCACCTCCAAGTCAGCCGACTCGCCGTCGTGCAGCCCGGCGCGAGCGGCGATCGCCTCCGGGACGACGACGGCCGCACCGCCGGGGCACCTCTCAATCCGTATGCGCATCGTATCTCCTCTCGGTCCAATCATCGGTGTTACGGATAATCTTTCGCCCAAGTCATCTTAATCGGCTGGCCCCGGCGGTACCGATGCGGAGCATTTGCCGGCGTTGGATCATGACAACACTCCCGTTTGAATCAAGCCACTTCCAGCATTTCCGCTTCGCTGCGCGACTCGGGGGCGGGTTCGCCATCCAATGCCAAACCTTCCAAATGAAATTCAATCGCTCCGCGCATCAGCTCGAGTGTTTCTTCGCGGTCATCGCCCGCGGCGACGCACCCGTCGATGTCGGGAGAATACGCCGAGTAGCCGGTATCGGTCGGTTCCAAGATGATGAGGTATTTCATGTGATCAAACCCGCTTGGCGAAGAATGCTCTTGGAAGTTTTTGGAGCGAGTGTCTTGGTCATTTTTCCCGCGATCGTGACTAAACCTCGCTTGCTCGTATGCTTGAACTAGCGGTGACTACCGGTTTGCCGATCGACATACCAACCGTCTGTTTGAACAATTTTAATAGCTTCTCGGATGGTCTCAACTGAGTACTCTCACCGGTTATACAGAAACTCCTTGCTGTTCAACACCGCCCACAGCACATCCTCGACGGCGGCGCGGCGGTCGTCGGTGAAGGCATCCAGCAGCTTCGTTCGTTCAACTTCGGTCGGCTTGCGGTTCAGCGCACCCAAGAATAGCTCGTCGATGATCGCCTCCGGTTTCTTGTCCGAATCGGCGAGTTTGCGGGCGGTGCCGGCCTTGGCTTTGATCTTCGCGGCGATCTCGGGGGAGTTCATCAGGTGCAGGGCCTGCGTGATGCTCGGGTCGGTGCCGCGCTCGCACTCGCAGACGCTGAAGCGCACCGGCCGGCCGAAGATGCGGAAGAAATACGACGGCATCCGGTTGTCCCAAATTTGAATGGCGCGGAACCCCTCCGGCCAGCCGTTGAACTTCTCCGGCGCACCCGTGACTTGCGACACGGCGTCGAGCAGCACCTCCGCCGGCATCGGCTTCACCGCGGCGTGCGAAAAGTTCTGTTCGTCGAGTTCGTTGCCAGGCACCGATTTGCTGCTGAGTTGGTAGGCCCGCGACAGCAGCAGTGTCTTCGTGAACGCTTTGAGGTCGTACTTCTTGTCGCGCAGGTGGACCGTCAGC
>JAYSYN010000333.1:0-8410 GCA_043727575.1 Fimbriiglobus sp. | reverse complement strand
CTGCGGAATTCAGAAGAACGGCGAGCCGGTTGCGTGATCACGCTGGCCGGCTCGCCCCGTTGGCATTCACCGATTCCCGCTAGCCCCTATTGACCTTCTCCGCATCGCAAGCTCACAATGAACTACCGGGTCGCATTTGGCCCGAAGCCCGGCCCGCGCCCTGCGCGGGCCTACCGGCCGCCGCTGCACGGCCGGTTCAGCAATGGAAGGAACGTGTCTATGCCCCGTTCGATTTGCCGGTTCGCGGCCTTCGCCGCCGCCCTGTTGGTGGGCACCACCGCGCGCGCCGTGGACGATCCGCCCAAACCGCCGAAAGGCTCGTATGTCGTCATCGTCGGAGTGTCCGAAACGGCCGACAAAACCATCCAACCCCGGCCGACGGCCGACGTCGATGCCAAAGCCGTCTACGATTTCTACACGAATCCCAAGTTCTCCACCGTCGCACCGGACCGCGTCGTGCTGTTGACGTCGACCGTCGACGAAAAACGCAAATCGACGAAGTCGACCAAAGAGAACATCCTCAAGGCCGTCCGCGACGCCTTCGCCGAGACCGGCAAAGACGACACCGTGATCGTCGCGCTGTTCGGCCGCGGAGCCGCCGTCGGCGAACGCACCGTTTTCTTCGCCGCCGATAGCACCTTCAAAGAGCGCGAGAAGAACGCGGTCCTGGGCGGCGATCTCGAAACCGAGATGAAGCTCGCGAAGCAGCAGCGCATCGCTCTCATGCTCGACGTCCACTTCAAAGGGTACGACGCCGGTAAAGAAGCGGTCGTCGAGCCGAACCTGCGCGACATCATGGGCGGACTCTTCGGGGGCGAGGAAAAGGGCGAGCAACCGATGCCGCCGAACCGCCTGCTGATCCTCGGCAACGTCCCCACGGCCGACCCGTTCACCGTCGGCGACCACAGCCTGTTCACCGCGACGCTGCTCGATGCGCTGGGTGGCAAAGCGGACGTCGACGGGTACGAACCCGACGGTCTCGTGACGGTCGACGAACTGACGAAGTACCTCGAAAAGGAAATGCAGGCGCAGGCCCGCAAGCTCGGCAAGACCAAGAAAGAGAAGGAATCGTCGCCGTTCATCGTCGGCGAAGAGCAATCGCACTTCGTGCTGTCGAAGAACCCGGTCGTCACCGAGTCGATCGTGAAGCGTCTGAAAGCCCTCGCCGATTTGGAAAAAGCGGGGAGCCTGACGAAGGAACTCGCGGCCGATGGGCATGGCCTCTTGCACCGCATGCCGAAGTTGAAGTCGCCGCAGGAACTCCGCAAGCGCTACCAAGACTTGGCCGACGGGAAGATCACGCCGGAGGTCTTCGCGGCCGAGTACAAGGCGATCAAGGCCAAGCAAGTCCTCGCCGCCGAAGACGCCGACGAGTTCGCCGTGAAGGTGCTGCGCGCGATCACCATGATCGACGAGCGCTACGTCAAGAAGACGGTGATGAGCGACCTGACCGTCGCCGCGATCCGGGGTCTGTACCGCCGACTCGAAGAAGGGGTGACCAACGATCTCGACGCCAAATTGAAAGGCTCGAAGGAGTGGAAGTCGATCGACATGAAGGACATTTTGAAAGACGCCCGGCTACAACTCGGCGTCCGCGAGGACATCGCCGGGGATAAAGACGCCGACATGGCCATCACGATGATGCTCGCCAGTTTGAAGGACCCGCACACCGTCTACTACGACTACGATTCCATCAAGAAGGAAGACAGCCGACTGCGCGGCAACTTCAGCGGCGTCGGCATTCAAATCCGCGCCGATATCGCCAAAGACGCGATCCTCGTCGTGTCCCCCATCAAGGGGAGCCCCGCCTACAAGGTCGGCATCCAAGCCGGCGATTACATCGTCGGCATCAAGCGCGACAGCGACCCGGAAGGCAAGCCCCTCAAAGGCGACGCCCCCAAGGAATTCACAACCAAAGGGATGAAGATCGACCAAGCGCTCGAGATCATCCTCGGCAAGCCCGGCGTACCGATCACCCTCGTCATCGAGCGCGACGGCGTCTCGAAGGATTACGTCATCGAGCGCGGCCGGGTGTCGGTCGAAACCGTCCTCGGAGTCAAGCGCGACGAGAAGGACGACTGGGGCTACTACATCGACCCGACCGAGAAGATCGCTTACCTGCACCTGACGCAATTCGCCCCGCAGTCGGCGGCCGAAATCGCCGCGGTCATGGAGAAGCTCAACGCGTCCGGCATCAAAGGCTTCGTCCTCGACCTCCGGAACAACCCGGGCGGCACGCTGCAAGGCGCCCTCGACATCAGCTCGCTCTTCATCGAAGAGGGCAAAGTCGTGACGATCCGCGCCCGCGTCGGCGGCGAGGAAGTCTTGACGAGCAAACAAGCCCGCGTCAAAGGCGTCGGCAAGTACACGAAGTTTCCGATGGCGGTCATGGTCAACGGCGGCAGCGCCAGCGCCAGCGAAATCGTCTCGGCCTGCTTGCAAGACTACGGCCGCGCCGTCGTCGTCGGCGAGCGCAGCTACGGCAAAGGGAGCGTCCAGCAGGTCATGCCGTTCGGCCTCACCAAAGGGCAGATCAAAATGACCACGGCCCGGTATTTCCCGCCGAGCGATAAGAACATCGACAAGTACAGCACCGGCGGTAAACCCGAAGACGAATGGGGCGTGAAGCCGGACAAAGGCTTCGAAGTGAAAATCCCCAAGGAAGAACTCGTCGCCTTCGCCGAGTATTTCCGCGAGCGGGAACTCATCACCAAGAAAGTCGGCGAACCCGCTCCGAAAAAGGAGTACAAAGACGCCCAACTCGAGAAGGCCCTCGACTACGTCAAGGATCAGATCAAGCTCGCGGGCAAGGGTCGGTAAATGCCGTAGTGGATAGGGGCTGCCGGATTGGATTTTCTTCGCCCCAACGGGGCCGACTTTTACAGCCCAAGGCGGAAGCCCTGTGGCAAATTTCTTCGCCCCGAAGGGGCCGACTTTTACAGCCCAGGGCGGAAGCCCTGGGTTCCCGGATGGGAACTTCTTCGCCCCGAAGGGGCCGGCGTGGGTGAGGTTGGACGCCGGCCCCTTCGGGGCGAAAACAACGGTCGATCTTTCCCAGGGCTTCCGCCCTGGGCTGTAAAAGTCGGCCCCGTTGGGGCGAAGAAATTTGCCACAGGGCTTCCGCCCTGGTCAATAACGTCGGCTCCGTTGGGGCGAAGAGTTCGACCGTCCGTCGCCGGCCACTTCCACAACCGGGATCGCGGATGTCGGATTGGGAGGACGGTGTCCTTCATCCGAAACCTCGAATTCGCATCGCGGATCCAAAATACGCTTGCTTCCATCGGACCGCGCCTTAAACCAGTCTGCTGCAAACGCCCGTGCCCCCGACCGGGGCGATTTCGAAGGAGTTTCCAGATGGCTCTGCGGTGCATGTTGGTCGTGGCCTTGGCGTTCGGCGCCTCCGCGGGGGCCTCGGCCCAAGAAAAGTTCAAATTCGAGCCGAAGTTCGAGGTCAACAAGGCCTTCTATCAGAAGGTCTCCACGAAAGTCGATCAAATCGTCAAGGTCACGGGCGGCGCGGACCTGAACCTCAAACACGAGCAGACCTTCCTATTCAAATGGCTCCCCGTCAAGCAGGACGGCGATAAGTGGTCCGTCAAGATGTCCATCGAAGGGGCGATCTTGAAGGTCGACATCGCCAGCAACCCGGTCAACTACGATTCGACCGCCGAGCAACCCGCCGCAGGCAATAACCCCGGCTTGGCCGACTTCTTCAAGAACCTCATCGGCACCGAATTCACAGTCAGCTACGGCAAGGGGTACGTGGTCGAGAAGGTCGAAGGCCGCGAAGACTTTCTCAAGAAGCTCGGCACGGCCAACCCGCAGATGGAAGCCCTGCTGAAGAAACTCCTCACCGACGAAGCGCTGAAGGAAATGGCCGACCCGACCGCCGGTCTGATGCCGGGCGCCGACAAAGCCGCCGGTGTCGCCGCGAATGAAACGTGGGAAAAGAAGACCGCTATGCCGCTCGGCCCCATCGGCAGCTACAACCGCACCTTGAGCTTCAAATACATCGGCAAGGACACCGAGAAGAAGGAACTCGACAAGGTCGAAGTCACGGCCAAGTTGGAGTACAAGACCCCGGACGCCAACGCCGACGGCTTGCTCTTCCGCATCAAAGGCGGCAAGCTCGACTCGGTCGATCCGAAAGCCGGGACGTTCCTGTTCGATTCGAAAACCGGCATGATCGTGAGCGGGACCATCGCGGTGCAGATGGCGGGCGAACTCGACGTGACCATCGGTACGACCGAAACCAAAGTGCAACTCAACCAAACGCAGACGACCACGATCGAAACTTCGGACAAGAGCTACGTGCCGGTCAAGAAGTAGTTGTCCAATTCGCTGGTTCCGAGCGACGCAAAGGAGGAAGCGATGATACCCGACGGCACACGACCGTTATCGCTCCCTCCCGTAGCTCAGTGGCCAGAGCGTGGGTCTTATAAGCCCGTGGTCGCGGGTTCGATTCCCGCCGGGAGGACTGGTAAGTAGTTCCTTCTCCGCAATCGATTCCCAGTACAACCCGACGGCGTCCCGTCGGGTTGCTTCGTTCCCGGAGCCTCTGCCATGCGGATCGTCGTCCTCGGTTCCCACGGTCAACTCGGCCGCGATTTGGTGCCGCGCTTGCCGGGCGACGTATTCGCCCTGACCCGCGCCGACATCGACTTGTCAGTACCCGGGAGCATCGCGGGACTGTTGGCCGAACTCAAACCCGACATCGTCGTCAATTGCGCGGCGTACAACCTCGTCGACAAAGCCGAGGCGGAACCGGATCTCGCCTGGCGGGTCAACGCCGGCGGCGTCCGCGACTTGGCGCGCGCCGCGGCGACGGTCGGCGCCCGCTTCGTTCACTTCAGCACCGATTACGTCTTCGGCCTCGAGGCGACTCGGACTTCGCCGTGGAGCGAGACCGACGCCCCCGGCCCGGTGAGCATCTACGGGGCGAGCAAACTCGCCGGGGAGTACTTGGCCTTGGCCGCGAATCCGCGGACGCTCGTCATCCGCACTTGCGGCCTGTACGGCGTCCACGGCACCGGCGGCAAGGGGGGCAACTTCGTTGAGACGATGCTGCGGTTGGCGGGGCAGGGGAAGCCGGTGAAGGTCGTCGACGATCAGCATTGCACACCGACGGCGACCGCCGACCTCGCCGAGGCGACCGTGAAACTGCTCGCCACCGGCGCGACGGGACTATTTCACATCACGAATGCCGGAGCGACGACGTGGTTCGAGTTGGCCCGCGAGATTTTCCGGCAATCGCAATTGAGCGTCGATCTCACGCCGATCACCAGCGAACAATTCAACGCCCCGGCCCGCCGACCGGGGTTCAGCGTGCTGGATTGCGGCAAGTTGGCAGGGGTTGGCATCGAACTGAGAGCTTGGCCCGAAGCTCTGGCGGCGTATCTGGGCGTGCGGAAATTAGAAAAGAATTGAACCGCGGAGGCGCGGAGGCGCGGAGGGTACGCTGCAAAAACAGGGTGGGAAGAAAGGGGCGGTGTCCGGACACCGTATCCTGGTTTCCTCCGCGTCTCCGCGCCTCCGCGGTTCAAACTTCTTATTTTTGTGAGATTGTGCGGAACGAATCCGCACGGAGTTGGTCCAATTTGTTATCGGTCGCTTGACAGACCCGCTTGACGACGTAGAATTATGTGAGACTGAATCTCACGGTAGGCACCCCACCTGCGATCCTTTCCATGCTAATTCCTCTGGACATGTTGAAACCCGGCGAATGGGCCGAGGTCGCCGAAGTCGGCGGCGACGCCGCGTGGGTCTGTCGCTTGGCCGAACTCGGCCTCCGCGAAGGTTGCAAACTGCAAATGCAACAACCCGGTTCGACGTGCCTGCTGAAAATCGCCGACTGCCGCCTCTGCCTGCGCTCCGGGGAGTCGGCGCGGATTCTCGTGCTCCCGGTCCGCGGATGACTCCCCTCTCGACTTTGAAACCCGGTGACCGAGCCCGCGTCGAAGCCATCGCCGGGGAACCGGCCCTCGTCCAACGGCTCTACGAATTCGGCCTGCTCGAAGGCGAAGAAATCGAACTCCTCGCGGTCGCCCCGCTCGGCGATCCGGTCGAAATCCGCATCGGCAACACCCGCCTCAGCTTGCGCCTGCGCGAGGCCGAGGGCGTCACCGTCTCCATTCTGCGATAGGCCCATGACCCCGAATTCGATCACCGTCGCGCTGGTCGGCAACCCGAACGCCGGGAAATCGACCTTATTCAATGCTCTTTCGGGGCTGCGCCAACACGTCGGCAACTACCCCGGCGTCACGGTCGAAATGAAGAAGGGGCACTGCACGCTCGACGGCGTCCGTATCGACTTGATCGACCTGCCGGGGACGTATAGCCTCGCGGCCCGCAGCCCGGACGAACTCGTCGCCGTCGACCTGCTGTTGGGCCGGCGCCCCGAAGAACCGGCGCCGGATGTGGTGTTATCCATCGTCGACGCGTCGAATCTGGACCGCCACCTCTACTTGACCACGCAATTGCTCGACCTCGGGAAACCGGTGGTCGTCGCGGTGAACATGGTCGACGTCGCCGCGGCGCTGGGAATCACCGTCGACTGCGATGCGCTGAGCCGGGAGTTCGGTATTCCGTTCGTGGCCGTGCAAGCGAACCGGGGCGTCGGCCTCGACGTGTTGCAGCGGACACTGCTCGGCGCCGCGAAGTCCGGGATTGCCCCAATACCATTGGCCTTGCCCGCCGCGCTGGATGCGGAAGCGGCGGCGTTACTCCCCCGACTCGGGGCCGGGGCTTCGACTTTTCAAGCCCGCCGATTGATCCTCGACGTGAACGGCGCCACCGAGCAATGGTTCGTCGCCAAGCTCGGCGATCATCTGGTATCAAAGCTCGTCGACATCCGCGCGCACTTGGCCGCGGCCGGGTGTCTGGTGCCGGCGGTGGAAGCGAAGACGCGCTTCGCCCGCATCCGGGAGGTCGTGGCGAAGAGCGTGACCAAACCGAAGATTCGCCCGGCGAATCGCACCGACCGCATCGACCGCGTGTTGACCCACCGCATCTGGGGTTCGCTCTTCTTCTTCGCGGTATTGTTCCTGGTGTTCGTGTCGATCTTCTGGGCGGCCGACCCGCTCATGGGGTGGATCGACGACCTCACGCAGTGGCTCGGTAAAAAGGTCGAAGGGGCGATGCCCGTCGGACCGCTGCGGTCTTTGGTCACGGGCGGTCTCATTGCCGGCGTCGGTGGGGTGTTGAAGTTCCTGCCGCAGATTCTGATCTTGTTCGCCTTCATCGCGGTGCTCGAAGATTGCGGTTATATGGCCCGGGCCGCGTTCTTGATGGACCGGATCATGAGCCGGTGCGGGCTGAGCGGGAAGTCGTTCATCCCGCTGTTGTCGTCGGTGGCCTGCGCCATCCCCGGCATCATGGCGACGCGGGTGATCGAGAACCGCCGGGATCGCCTGGCGACGATCCTGGTCGCGCCGCTGATCTCCTGCTCGGCGCGCCTGCCGGTGTACGCGTTGATGATCGGGTTGTTTCTGCCGAAGGAACATTACTCGGTCTGGTCGCGCGGGCTGATGCTCTTCGGGATGTACATGGTCGGCTTCGTGGCGGCGCCGGTCGTGTCGCTGCTGCTCCGCAAAACGCTGCTGCGCGGGGAGCGCTCGCTGTTCGTGATGGAACTCCCGGCGTACAAGCGGCCGTCGCTGCCGATGGTCGCACGGCGCGTCGCCGATGCCGGGTGGTCGTTCGTCCGTCGGGCTGGGACCGTGATCTTGGCGACGATGGTCCTGGTGTGGGCCGCGCTCTATTTCCCGAACGCCGGGCCGGGGGGGTACCAGTACGATGAGCGCGCCGAGACGCTCGAAGAGATCGCCAAATTGAAAGACGACGAAGTCGCCGAGAAACTCGGCGACACCCCGGCCGATAGCGAACTGGCCAAGCTGGGACTCGATGTCGCGAAGGCTCCAGACGAGATCCGCGAAGAAGCGGGCAAGAAAGCCCTAGCCGCGAAGGCCGAACACCAACGCAACAGCTACCTCGGCCGCACCGGGCGTTGGATGGAGCCGGTGTTCGAGCCGCTGGGCTGGGACTGGCGCATCGGCGTGGCGGCGCTCGCGAGTTTCCCGGCGCGCGAAGTCATCGTCGGCACGATGGCGATCTTGTACGAAGTCGAAAACGACGCCGAGGATCGCGATCCGCTGGCGAACAAGATCCGCGAAGACTGGGATGCCAGCGAGATCCGCAGTCGGCACCGCATCCCCGTGGCCTTGTCGGTGATGGTCTTCTTCGCGCTCTGCTGCCAGTGCGCCTCGACCCTCGCCGTGATCCGCCGCGAAACCCGCAGTTGGCTCTGGCCCGCGTTCACGTTCGTCTACATGACGCTATTGGCCTACGCCGGGGCGTTCGTCGTCTTCCAAGTGGGCCGGCTGATTTGGAGTTGAACCATGGCGATTCAAGA
>JAYSYN010000332.1:0-8411 GCA_043727575.1 Fimbriiglobus sp. | reverse complement strand
ATACCTGGCCAACACCTTCGCGTTCGATCGGTAGACGAGGCTATATCTGGACAAACACCAGAAAATCGTACTGTCCACGACCTTCTGTTCAACCTAGTTGCCCGCGGATTTGCATCGGTAGCAGTGAGCAGCGAGAACGTAAAGGCGGGCTTGGCCGCTACAGTCACACTAGCTCAAAAGCTCAATGTTAAGGTGGCTCGCTTCTTCAAACTAGCCCTGTACGAAGAAGATGATCTTAAGCGGTTTCTATACTTCTTCCTCGCTCTCGTAGTTCAGACTCACGCAACATTCGGCGCCCTCGATCATTCTTGTCTTATCAGCTCGTTGATTCCGCCGACTACAGTGGCGGGTCAATCGGCTGTCGGTCTGTTGCAACGCCACACCGACAACATGAGGAACCTACGCGACCGGTTCATCTGGTGCGCGCTTTGTGCCTGGACATCAATTGCCGACTCCGACGTGGCCGAGTTCAAGCGATTGAAGGACATTCGGGATGCAATCGCACACGGAATAATCGACGCCCCGCTAACGGAAGCCGTCCGGGCAGTTGAGATGCTAACCATCAAGGTGTTGCTGCAGTAACATCGCGGTCAGCCGCTCTAAATTGTGCACTTTCGCCGTACACGCTCTTTGGAAGCCCTCCGGACCGAGGCTCTGGCCGAATTGCAGCAGCAAGATGTCGAGCATCGCGTAGAAAGCCTTGCGCAAGCTTCGGGTGAGATACGTACACTGTGATATGGTCGACCGATAAGACAAAACTTGAAATTGAATTTACGAACAAGTGGCTTCTCAATTGACAAGGACGTAACAAACAAAAAAGTTCCGATGAGTTCAAGAAGCCATTACCAAGGTTTCCGCAATTGAGGTCAAAATACTGAGAATACCCAGCTTTCGATCCAGACATTCCCGAAGAGAAGCGGATGACGCGGTTCCCGCACGACAACCATTTCAGTTTTATGGAATGGTTTATGTTCCTGCGGTAGCCCTCAGTCGGCTGTCCGGCTCTGCTCGGGCGCCCTGCTTTCTTCGCAATTCGCCCACTTTCCCTTCGACCCGGTTGCCCCGATTCCGCATCCGGGCTACTCTTCCCTTCACGCAATCCCGTCCCCGTCCCCGAGGCGCCTCCCCGTGCCGTCATCTGCAAAAATCCGCGTGGCCATCGTCGGGCTCGGCTTCGGTTCCGAGTTCATCCCGATCTATCAGAATCACCCGAATGCGGAGTTGGTCGCCGTCTGCCGGCGGAACAAAACCGAACTCGACGCCTGCGCCGACAAGTTCGGCATCGATAAGAGGTACACCCGCTACGAGGACGTGCTGGCCGATCCGGACATCGACGCGGTGCACATCAACAGCCCGATCCCGGATCACGGCCCGCAGGCGATCGCGGCGCTGAAGGCCGGCAAGCACGTCGCGTGCACCGTGCCGATGGCGACCTCGAAGGAAGACATCGCCGAGATCGTGCGCTTGCAAAAGTCGACCGGCAAGACCTACATGATGATGGAGACCGTGGTCTACGCCCGGGAGTATCTTTTCGCCAAGGACTTGTACGACCGCGGCGAACTCGGCCGGATTCAATTCCTCCGGGGGAGCCATCAGCAAGACATGGACGGCTGGCCGAATTACTGGCCCGGCCTGCCGCCGATGTGGTACGCGACGCACTGCGTCAGCCCCTGCTTGGCGATCTTGAGTTCGCCCGGCCGACCGGCGCTGGCCGAGAGCGTCGTCTGCCACGGCTCCGGCCGCATCCGCGAGGAACTCATCGGGAACTACGGGAGCCCGTTCGCCCTCGAAACCGCGACGTTCAAAATCAAAGGCTCCGACGTTTGCGCCGAAGTGACGCGGACGCTGTTCGACGTGGCCCGGCAGTACCGCGAGAGCTTCGATGTCACGGGCGCGAAAGCGAGTTTCGAGTGGCAGCAGGTCGAAGGCGAAGACCCGGTGATCCACACGAAGAACAGCGCCGAATCACCGCGATCGGAGGGGGAAATTCCGAAGCGAGTGAAGGTGCCCGATTACGCCGACCGGTTGCCCGAGGGGATCCGCAAATTCACCGGGGTGATCCACGACGCGACGCACCTGAGCTTCGTGCAGGGAGGCGGCC
The DNA here is from genome assembly GCA_043727575.1 of Fimbriiglobus sp. GTDB lineage: Bacteria > Planctomycetota > Planctomycetia > Gemmatales > Gemmataceae > JALHQU01. The sequence goes on along the minus strand of JAYSYN010000332.1, from coordinate 6,310 downwards.
ACGGCGGTAGTCACCCGCATCTCGTGCACCATTTCCTGATGGCGGCGCTCGGCGAGCAACCGGCCTTCCCGGATGCCCCGACGAGCGCGAACTGGACGCTCGTCGGCATCTGCGCGCACGAGAGCGCGTTGGCCGGGGGGACGCGGGTGGCGATCCCGCAATTTTGAAGCGCGCCGAAATCGAGGCGTAAGCCCGATCCGTACTATGCTGTAGGGAATGAGATTGCGGGTCGTTCCGGCTATTCGCGCCGTGCGGCAGCGTGATCAACCCCGAACGAACACCCACCGTGCTTCTCGCCCCCGTTGAACCGATCCGCCAATCCGACGGGGCGAACGAAGCCCTGCGCCGGGTCGAGCGCGGCTTCGCCAGCGCCGACGACCTGCTGCACCTGTCCGGTTTTCTGGCCGGGCGGGACGCGTTGAAAGACATCCCGGAGGTCGTCTGGCCGCAATTGCGCTGCTTGGCGGTCATTCACCCGGAACTGATCCCGCCCTTCACCGAGTGGTTCCGCAACGCCGACCGCTTGCGACCGTATCTGCACGCCGCGTTCGAGGCCGTCGCCGACGAAGACATCGCCTGCTGGAACAAATACTGGGCCGTGATCGCGACCTCGCAGAGCCCGGCGGACCGCGCCGAATTTTATTTGGAACTGCTCCGCTGCCACCGGCGCGATCTGCACACGCTCACGCGGCCGGGGCGGCGGGCGCTGCGCCACGAAGCGACGCGCTGCCTCGCGGATGCGACCCCGGAGGTCGTGCCGTTGCTGTACCCGACCGACGCAGTCGAATGCCGGGAGCTCCTGCGCGACGAACTGCTCCCGCCGAAGTGGCGGGCCTTCAGTTTGGCGGCGACGTTGAAATCGTCCAAGACGCGGACGGTCCACCCCGAAATCGACGCCGAGGCCCGAGTATATCTGGGCGAAGCGACTCCCGATTTGTTGCGGGAATACATCTTGCGGGCGCAGCACATTTCGGCCGAACACCCCGAGCTTTGGAACGCGGTGGTCGAGTCGCCGCACGAGCGGGGCGACCTGCTCGAACGCCTGCTCGAACTCGGCACCGCGATCCCCGGGCCGCGCTGGCATCCGCTGGTCGATTCGCTCGGGGCGTTCCGCCGCGAATCGGCGGCGCTCACCGCGGATCGACTCGGCCGCATGTTGGCGATCATCGGCGCCGACGCGACCGCGTGGCCCATCTGGCAGGCGGCCCTCGCCCGTCTCGACCTGCGGTTCTTGAAGGGCGACTTCTCCTTGGCGGAGCACTGGACGACCCTCGACCGGGCGCGGAAGGCCCGGCCGGAGCAACCGTTGCCGGTAGAAGTCACCGCGCGACTCGATGCCGGATTGCTGCTGAAAAGCTGGGTGACGCAGCCGCACGGGTCGCCGCCCGAAGGTCTGCACGCGGCTTTCGCCACGCTGAATTGCCCCGTGCCGACCGCGTTGCGGGCCCTGTTCCATTCCGTGTATGGCGCGCCGACCGTCGGCCGCGATCTCGCCGCGGTCGACCGCTTCGCCGAAATCTTCCGGACGCTCTACCCGGTGGCGGCGGACCCCCGGGCTGCGGAAGCCTGGCAAACGCTCGCGGGGACGGTCCCGGCGCGGCACCGCGAGAGTTTGCTCGGCTATTTCTGGACGCGAATGGCCCCCGCGACGCCGGATAAAGTCCCGCCCGACAACGAGGTCGTCTCACAGTCCAAAACCCCGGCGCTCGCGCGGGTGTGGAAGATCGAAGCCTTCGTTTATTCCGGAATCATCGGCGCAGTGTTTCTGCTCCTCGGGGCGCTTCTGCTACTCTGGTGATGTCCCGCCCCCGGCGAAAGCGACCGCATGAACTCGATGCTCTCATTCCTCAACAAGCCCCTCGCCTCGGGTTGGTCGGCGCACCCCAGCAACCCGCTGGCGCTCCTGCTGCTCGCGGCCGCAGCCTCGGTGATCGTGGCCCTCACCGTCTGGACGTACTCCGGGCGGGTAGGCGGGGATCGCCGCCGGATGCTGTTGCTGATCGCGCTCCGCTTGGCGGCGCTGCTCGTGATCGTGCTGACGGCGCTGCGGCCGGCGTACCCCGTCGACGAACAGCCCAAAATCCGCACGCATTTGCTCATCGGCGTCGATTTGTCCGAATCGATGACGGTGAAGGACGAGGTCGGCAAATCAACCCGCATCGACGCCGTGCGGCGGACGCTCGACAGTTGCCAGCCGACGCTCGACGCTCTGCAATCCGAACAGAACATGGCGGTGACGCTGTACGGCTTCGGCGGGTCGGACTTCACCGAAGCCGGCGGCGCTTACGACCCCGCCGCACCGGCCGGCGCCCAGCAGTCGGACTACCGCACCTACTTGGCCAAGACGCTCGAAAAATGGGCCGGGCAGAATTTCGTCCGCGGGCACATCCTCATCGGCGACGGCGCCGAGAACGCGACGGGCGACTCGGCCCTCGCCGAAGCCCGCGCCTGGCGACGCCGCGCCCCGATCCAGACTTTCGTCGTCGGCACGACCACACCGCCGGGGGCCGTGCGCGACGTCGCCATCGCCGAGGTCCGCCTCGACCCCGATCCGGTGGCGATCAAAAACGACGTCACGCTCCGGGCCAAGGTCAACGCCTACGGCTTCGCCGGTTCGACCGTCACGGTGAAAATCCAGTACGACCTCGGCCAAGGCTACCAGGACGTACTCATCGAAAAGGTGAAGCTCGCGAAGGAGAAGGACAACACCATCGAGCTGAAGTTGAAAGCGCCGGATCAACTCCCCGTGGACGAGAACAAGAAGCCCCGGAAGCAGATCAAGGTCCGCGTCGAAATTCCGGTGTCCGATGTCCCGGACGATGTCAACCCGGCGAACAACGTCCTCGAAACGTACATGAACCTCACCAAAGAAGGCCTCCGCGTTCTGTTGGTCGACCGCTATCGCTACGAGTACGCCCTGCTGCTCGACGCCCTCGCGGCCGATCCGCGCATCGACGTCCGCAAAGTCGATCTCCAAACCGATGAAGGGGGCCCCGGGTTGATCGAAGCGTTCGACTTCGACGACAAAGCCTACGATGTGATGATTCTCGGCAACGTCTCCGCGAAGCAACTGACGGCCATCGATCCCACGCTCCCGGCCCGGATCGCCGAGCGCGTGCTGAAAAAAGGAATGGGCTTCCTGATGATCGGCGGGCACGCCACGTTCTCCGGGGATCCGAAGACCCCCGACTCGGGCTGGCGCGGCGTCAAAGCCCTCGAAGCGATTCTCCCCGTCAAACTCGACAACGGCCCGCTCGCGTCGGCGTTCTACACCGACCCCGACGCCCGCTACCAGTTCGTCGTCAACCCGAAGGAGGCCGACAATTTCCTCGTCAAGATCGGCGGGAGCCAGGCCGAGTCGGACGAACTCTGGGGCAAACTCAACGACCGCGACAACCGCTCGCGCTTCACCGGTCTCAGCAACATCGGCACGCCCATCGCCACGGCCACGACTTATGCGTGGGCCGCAAACGACCGGGCGGTCCTCCGCAAATCGGACGGCAAAGGACTGGCGCCGCTGCTGGTGGGCCATCAAATCGGCGACGGGGACAAAGGCCGGGTGCTCGTGCTCGGCGCCCAAGACACTTGGATGTGGCAGCGCTACGGCCAGCCCAAGGCCCAAGACGGCAAAGACATCCACTCGCGATTCTGGCGGCAGATGGTGCTTTGGCTCGCGCACCAAGACACCGACGACAGCACCGTCACCGCCCGCCCGGCGTTCCCGCGGCTCGCGGTGGGCGGCAAGCAGGAGGTGAAGTTCGGCATACGCGGGCAGAACGGCGCGGTCGTGGTGAACCCGAAGTACGACGTCACGCTCTTCGCCCCCGGCGACACCGTCGGCAAGGCTTACGACGTCGATCCCGACGCCGCATTACCGGGCGGATCGATCCTCGTATACAACCCGCCGACGGCCGGCGAGTACACGGTGAAGGTCGTGGCCAGCGGCAAAACGGCCAAGGGCGAAGAGGTGAAAGGCGATGCCACGGCCAAGTTCATCGGCTACCCGGAGACGGCCGAGGAGATGCTGCGGACCGCCGCGGACCCGGACTTCCTGGCGAAGGTCGCCGCCGCCAGCGGTGGCAAGGGGTACCGGTTGGACGAACTCCCCGCCTTCCTCAAAGAATTGCGGGGCCAACCGCTCGACACGGTGAAGCCGAAACAGAAGTACCTGCCGAACTGGGATCGCAAATCATCGGAGGGCTTCCTGCCGGCGTGGCTGGTCGTCTTCGCGGGACTGCTGCTCGGCGAATGGGCGCTGAAACGGTACTGGGGAATGGTTTAGAAACCGCCGCTCCGCCCGCCCGCGAAACCCCCTTTGGCTTACCCGCGCCCGGCGGTATGATGGGCCAGTACCTTCCCGGCAGCACCGGAGACCGCCGATGACGTTCCCGCTGGACGCTCCCCGCCCCGCCCGCCCTTGGTTCTGGCCGACGCTCCTCGCGGGTCTGCTCGTGCTCTTCGCGGTCGGCGCCTGCATGCCGGCCGGCAACGGCGCCCAAGTGAAGGTCAAGCCCGACGACACTCCCAAGGCGAAGGCGGACGAGGATCAACCGGCCCCCGAGTTCCCCGAGAAGATGGACTGGCTCAACTCGGCCGGGCCGATCGCGATGAAGGACTTGAAGGGGAAGATCGTCCTGCTGGACTTTTGGACGACCTGCTGCATCAACTGCATCCACGTGCTGCCCGACTTGGCCAAGCTCGAAAAGAAATATCCGAACGAAGTCGTCGTCATCGGCGTGCACAGCGCCAAGTTCGACAGCGAAAAAGAAACCAAGAACATCCGCAAAGCCATCTTGCGCTACGAGATCGCCCACCCGGTCGTGAACGACGGCGACCACAAGATCTGGGACAAATACGGCGTCAGTTCGTGGCCGACGCTCGTCGTGGTCGACACCGCCGGGAACATCGTCGGGGCGACCTCCGGCGAGGGCAACTTCGACACGCTCGACAAGGTCATCGCCAAGCTCATCGAAGAGGGCAAGAAGAAAAAGACGCTCAACGACAAACCGATCCGCTTCGACCTCGTCCGCTTCCGCGAGAAGGGCGACACGCCACTCTTCTTCCCCGGCAAAATCTTCGCCGACGACAAAGGCAAGCGGCTGTTCATCGCCGATAGCACGCACCACCGCGTGGTCATCACCGATCTCGACGGCAAAAAGCTCGGCATCATCGGCAACGGCACCCCCGGCTATAAAGACGGCAAGTTCGCCGACGCCCAATTCGACGACCCGCAGGGCTTGGCCCTCGACGGGGATTTGCTGTACATCGCGGATCGCAAGAATCACAGCATCCGCGCGGCGAACCTCAAAACCGGCGAGGTCAAAATCTTCGCCGGCACCGGTCAGCAGGATTCCAGATCCCGCTTCACCGACACCCCGGCCGACCCGTTGAAAACCGGATTGAACAGCCCGTGGGATTTGCTCAAAGTCGGCGACTCGCTGTTCATCGCGATGGCCGGGCACCACCAACTTTGGGCCTATGACCTCAAGGACAACAAGATCCAAGTTTACGCCGGCGACGGAGGCGAGAACATCAAGGACGGTCCGCTGTACGCCAGCCGCTTCGCCCAACCCTCGGGCCTGACGAGCGATGGCAAGTTTTTGTACGTCGCCGATTCCGAAGTCAGCGCCATCCGCAAGCTGAGCCTCGACGGCAACGGCCGGGTCGAGACGCTGATCGGCGAAGGCCTCTTCGAATTCGGCGACAAAGATGGAATCGGGAAAGACGCCCGCATCCAGCACGCCCTGGGCGTTCTCGCCCACGACGGCAAGGTCATTATCGCCGACACTTACAACAGCAAGTTGAAAGTACTCGACCCGAAGACGACCGAATGCAAGACGCTCGCCGTCACTGGCGAACCCGGCGACAAGGAACTCTTCAACGAACCGGCCGGGATGAGTATCGCGGCCGGGAAGTTGTACGTCGCCGATACGAACGCCCACCGCATCCGCGTCGTCGATTTGAAGACGCTGAAGGTTTCCACTCTGGCATTGACGGGCGTCGAACCACCGCCGCCGCAAAAGGAATGGCAACCGAAGAAGTAGTGGCGTGCTTTCTTCGCCCCAACGGGGCCGACTTTTATAGCCTAGGGCGGAAGCCCTAGGAAACGCAGGCAATTTGACTTCCGCCCCGAAGGGGCCGGCGTAGTTGGAATGCCAAGCCGGTCCCTTCGGGGCGGAAGGAATTGCTTCTCATTCCTAGGGCTTCCGCCCTAGAGCCTGTTATTGACTTTATCTAAGAGTTTTAAGGCTTTTCCGGGTTCTGACTTTCCAAAAGGCCGCGTTTTGAGCTTGCTTGCCGCTTGAAAGCA
>JAYSYN010000331.1:0-8412 GCA_043727575.1 Fimbriiglobus sp. | reverse complement strand
TACTGGAAACTGATGGTGGGCATCCGTGCCTCCGGGTGTCGGGTATGGGAAGTGAAGCCTACCAGATGGCCCGTGGCAAAATCGAGAGGTCTACCCCGATCTCACTCGGGGTTGCATTGGTTTCGGGGTTCTGCGTATAGTCCCCGTGTCCGGCGACGTGGTCGAAGGACCGACCACCCCGCAGGGAAGGAACCCGTATGGGCTCGGCCGCCCCGTTTTTCACCGAGTTCGCACCCGCCCCGACACTGGGGAGCCGGCCGCGCCCCGCTTCGCCCCGGCTCCGGGTGGCCATCGGCACGCCGCAACTGTCGGTCGTCATCGTCAATTTTTGCCAGTGGAAAAACACCGCCCGACTGACTCGGCAACTCCGCGATTGCGAGGCGATTCGCCGCGGGGCGGCCGAGGTCGTCATCGTCGATAACCATTCTCCCGCGAACACGCTGGCCAAGTCGCTGAAGAAACTCTCGGGCGTTTCCGTCGTGCGGTTCGGGAAGAACTACGGCTTCGCGAAAGCCGTCAACCGCGGCAGCAACCTCAGCCGGGGCGAATGGGTCTTGCTGCTGAATCCGGACGTGACGGTCCCCGAAGGATTTCTCGACGAAGTTTTGGAAGCGGCCCAACGCTTCCCGGCCGTCGATCCGAATGCCGGGGTCATCGGCTTCCAACTCCGCAACCGCGACGGTTCGAAACAGGCATCGTCCGGGGCGTTCCCTACCTTCTCGCGGATATTGGCGGGGTTGGTCCTGCCGCGTTCGCGCCGGCGTTGTCAACACCAGACGCTGATGGGCCGGCAGCAAGTGCCGTGGGTGACGGGGGGCTGTTTGCTCGTCCGCCGCGATTGCTTCGAGCAAGTCCGCGGCTTGGACGAGACCTTCTTCCTCTATTACGAAGACGTCGATTTCTGCCGGCGCGCCCGCTCGGCCGGGTGGAGCGTCTGGTACGAACCCGACTTGCGGGTCACGCACCACTTCCCGCTGCACGCGCGCACGGTACCTGCCCCCCTGCGATTGGTGACGCGCCACGCGTTGCTGACCTACGCCCGCAAGCATTGGTCGAAGTGGCAATCGAAACTGCTCGGCGGAATCGTGTGGACGGAAGCCTTGGCCCGCGAGAAACTCGCGCGGCACCGGAAGAATCCGGCCGCGGCCGAGTGCTTCCGGCAGTTGCGCGGTTTGGTCGGGGACGTGTCGCACGGACGCGAACGCGAAGCACGAGCCCGTATCCGATACGCCGCCAATTTCCTCGATGCGGTGGCGTCCGAAAACGACGGGAAGACCCAAGAGGGCTGAGCCGTGGACCCGGTGCTCTCGATCATTATCCCGTCGTTCAACCGCGCCGATTTGCTGCGACTCTGTTTGTCCAGTTTGCAACTTCACGCCCCCGCGAATACCGAAATCCTCGTCGTCGACGACGGCTCCGCGGATGCCCGCGTTTCCGAAACCGCCCTGCTCTTCCCCGGCGTCCGCGCGATCCGGCTCGCCCGGCAAACGGGCTTCTGCACCGCCGCGAACGTGGGCATCGCATCGGCCACCGCCCCGATCCTCGAATTGCTGAACGACGACACCGAAGTCACGGCGGGCTGGGCCGAGGCGGCACTTTCTTGCTTCCGCGATCCGGCCGTGGTCGCGGTCGCACCCCTCGTGTTGCAGTTGGACGAAAAAGGACTCGCGGCCGGCGTGGCCCCGCTCATCGACAGCGCCGGTGACGAATACGATTGCGGCGGCTTCGCCCGGAAACGCTGGCACGACCGGAGCGTCGGGGACTTGCGACCGGGTGTGGCCGAACCGGTTTGGGGAGCATCGGCGTCCGCCGCGTTCTACCGCCGCGATGCCGTCCTAGCGGCCGGGGGATTCCCCGACGACTTCGGAGCCTACTTCGAGGACGTCGACCTCGCCCACCGGCTCAACCGGCGCGGAGGAGTCGCTCTGTTTCAACCCAATGCCGTCGTCTGGCACCGCGTCTCGTCGAGCTACGGCCGCCAGCCGTCCCGAGCCATCCTCGTTCAACAATCGCGGAATGAGGAGCGCGTCTTCTGGAGGAACGTCCGAGGAACGGGCCAGCGTCTCCGCTACCTGCCGCGGCATGGGAGTGTGTTGTTAGGCAAAGCGCTCCGCCGCCTGCGGGAAGGGACTTTCGCCCCTTGGTTGCAAGGCCGTTGGGAAGCGTGGTCGGGGTGATCGCCGAGTGACACCGCGTTGTCACCGAGGGTGCGTATATTGATCGCACCGAACCGCGCGGAATCGCTCGACATGTCCGAATCCCCGAAGCCGTGGCAAGCGATGCCGCTGGCGCTGATCGCCGTCATCGCACTCGGTGCCCTCAAGTTTCGCTCCGAGGAATTCCGCCGTCCGCTCGGAGAAGACGAACTCATCACCCTGCGGGTTTACACCGGTGCGGGGGCCAACGGTGACGGCACGCCACGCGACTTAGCCCGGCATGAGCAATTGCAAAATCTGCGACCGCTGACGCCTTCCGAACTCGCCGTCGGCGCCTACGCCAGCATCGGTCGCTGGTCGGAGCCGAACAACCACATCGTCCACAGCGCCGCCGTGAATCTGTTCCTCGGTCGCATTCGGCCCATCGAAGCGGCCGTGAGATTGCCGGCGCTACTCGCGGCGATGGCGTTCGCACTGGCCCTCGCTTGGCTCTGCGTCGTCACGGGGCGCGGTTGGGGGGCACCCGTCGCCGCGGCGCTCGCGATGGTTTGGCCGTACGTCTCGTGGTACTCGATGGAGTCGCGCGGCTACGCATTGATGATGTTGTTTTGTGTCCTGTTGGTGCTCGCCGCGCGCTGGTTGCTCGCGCGGCCGGGGTCGATCTTCGCCGGCGCGGCCCTCACCGCTGTCAGTGCGTTGACAGTGATGAACCTCGTGAATCTGTCGGCCGATTGGATCGCCCCCGGTTTCCTGCTGATCTTCCTGTTCCCACGCTGGATCCGACCCGATCTTCCCGATGTCGCCGCCCCACGGAAGTCGCTCGCCGTCGTCGGCTTGGCCACCGCCGCGATCCTCGGCGTCTTCTTGATGGATCGCCTGCCGTTTTTGGTCTCCGCAATGAACCAATACGGCGTACCGTTTAACGGATCACTGGACTATGCGGATCGATGTCGAGAAGTGCTGGACTATCTCTTTCCGACGCCGCTTTGGAAAGGTGTCGCCATCGTCGCATTAGTGGGAGCAATGTTCGCCGCGAGGTCACCGAGCGGACGCGGGCCCATCGCGCTCGGCTCCGCAGCGCTCTTCGCATCGGCATTGCATTTCGCCGTTACGGGGAAGTTCCCCTACTTGCGAAACTGCGGCTATCTCCTCCTCCCCGTCTTGTTCGGATTTGCGGCAGCTGCCGACCTCGGGATCCAAACCATCTCGTCCCTTCGCATCCGTTGGCTGACGACTGTGTTGCTCGCGGGGGTCGTGGCATCGCTCGAACAATTCGAACCGCCGGCGAACCCCGATCCGAACTACGCCGCCTTCGCGCAAGCCCTCTCCGAAACCCCTGTCGATGGCACGCCCGGCCGAGTGATCCTCGAACGGGGAGTTACGAAATCGCTCGATCTCTACTTCCCGATGAATTGGGAATTGATTGAGACAACCTTCCCGACGACCGGGTCAGTGGACTTGGTCCGCGTCACGAAAACCGGGGACGACTATTCCTTCTGGACCGACCGCTACGCCATCTCGAGTTCCGGCCCGGCGGACTGGATCGTCTGGCACCCGCCGTTCGCCGTCACCGCGGTGACCCCCGAACCGATCCTCGCCGAGTTGAAACAGGCCGGCGCAAAATCGGCGACGCCTTACCACGGCCGCTACCAAGCGAAGCTTTCGATCCTCAGCCGGGTCACGGTGATTCTCGCCGAGGGATCGGACGAAGCGGCGGTACGCGGGGTGGCCGCGAAGCACGGCGGCGTAGTGATTCATTTGAGAAAGGCCGATTGACGGCGGGTGTTCCCCGATTGTTCCAGCCGAATTGTTCCGGCACGGCCCGGTTCCGAAGCCCCGCCCGCCTCTCGGAAAATCGCCGCAAGTGCTTGCCGGGACTCGACAATCGTCCGCCTCACCCTCTGGCGAGTCGATTGTTCCAATTCGTCCAAACTCTTCCGAAGTGGGGTGTCACGCAATCGGTTGGAAGAATCCGGACTCCCGCGTTAGACCATCCCAACTTGACAGGCACCCCCCGTCGGCGTATCCCGTCCCATCGACTGACTCCACCGTGCGAGCGAGACCGCGCCCATGACGAACGCCCCCGTCCCCCTCTGCGATATCCTCGGGCAGTACCGCGCCCTCGAAACCGAGATCAACGCCGCCGTGATCCGAGTTCTCGCTTCCGGCCAAGTCATCCTCGGGCCAGAAGTGCTGGCCTTCGAAAAAGAGTACGCCGCGTATTGCGGGGCGGAGTACGCCCTGGGTTGCGGATCGGGCACCGACGCGCTGCTGCTCGCGTTGCACGCCCTCGACATCGGCCCCGGTGACGAGGTCATCCTGCCGCCGTTCACCTTCTTCGCCACGGTCGGTTCGGTGCTGCGCGTCGGGGCGAAGCCGGTGTTCGTCGACATCGACCCGCGGACTTACAACATCGACCCGCGCTTGATCGAAGCCGCGATCACGCCGCGGACGAAGGCCATCATGCCGGTTCACTTGTACGGCCAATGCGCCGACATGGCTCCGATCAGCGCGATCGCCAAGGACCACGATCTCCACATCATCGAAGATGCCGCACAGTCGTTCGGGGCCTGCTACGAACGCCGGAAGTGCGGCACGCTCGGCGTGATTTCCTGCTTCAGTTTTTACCCGAGCAAGAACATCGGCACGCTCGGCGACGCAGGGATGGTCACGACGAACGACGCGGCACTGCACAAGAAGATGGCGGCGTTGCGCAACCACGGCAGCGAGGTGAAGTACTTCCACAAGTACCTCGGCTGGAACGCCCGCATCGACGCGATCCACGCGGCGATTTTGCGCGTGAAACTCCCGTACGCCGAGGAGTGGATCGCGGGCCGCCGCGCCGCCGCGAAGCGGTACGATGCCCTCATCGAAAGCTACAACCTGCACGGCTTCTTCCAACGGCCGGTGGTCGAACCGCACGGCCGGCACAGCTTCAATCAGTACGTCGTCCGAGTCCCCGCCGGGCACCGCGATGCGCTGGTTCAACACCTGAAAAGCGAGAGTGTCGGTTGCGAAGTCTATTACCCGTTGTCGCTGCACCTGCAAGAGTGCGTCGCTCATCTCGGCCATGGCATCGGGGATTTCCCCATCGGCGAAGACGCCTCGAAGTGCGTCCTCGCCTTACCGATGTTCCCGGAGATTACGGAAGCGCAACAGCGCCGCGTGCTCGACGTCTGCGCCGCGTACGTCCGGCAGAGTTTGCGCCTCGTCGCCTAAGATAAAATCATGCCGCACGACGCTTTTTTGAAGTCGATCCTCGCCGCTCCGGACGACGACCTGCCGCGGCTGGTGTACGCCGATTTCCTCGACGAAACCGGCGACCCCGACCGCGCGGAATTCGTCCGCGTGCAGTGCCGGTTGGCCGGGACCGAGGAGCACGACCCGCAGTTCCGCGAACTGGAGGACCGGGAACACGCGCTGCTGGCGGCCAATGAAGGGAAGTGGTTCCGCGAGCGGGAGGGATTGAACGAATGGGTTTGGCGACGCGGATTCGTGGACGAAGTCGCGGACGGCGATTCGAATCGCGACACGAGCGATACTCTGTTCGCCGCGCAACCGATTCAACGGTGGAAAGTACAAACGCGGGATATCCACAGCGCGCTGGCCTTGTCGAAAGAATCCGTCACTCGATTGAAGCACTTCGATAGTTCGGGACTGTCGTGGAACGATTGGAATCAGCGAATCGCGACGCGTCTATTTCGCGAATCACAAGTGCAGAGTTACCGGCACTCCGGGATCCCGACCGTATCGGACTTCGCCGATTTGTTGAGGGAAACCCCCACATCATCCTTGACGGAATTGCGAATCGCCGGCGGTTCGACATACCGAGTATCGCCCCGGTATTCGTTGAGACCTTCGTCCGCGGGCGAAGCCTTGGCGAACGCCTTTGCGAACAAGAATATTGCGGAGCTGGGCCTGAATAGTTGCGAACTCACGACCCGGGATATCGGACACATTCTCCAAGCGGATTGCGGTGCGAAGTTCACCGAATTCGACATCTCCGAAAATCCGATCGGTCCCGATGGATACCGCGCTTTTGAAAAGGCTCACCCGGCGATGCGCTTGCAATCGCTCGATGTTTCGGGCACGCCGCTCGCGGGGATTTCGTTGGAGCCGCTGTTGAATACGCGGGCACTCGAATCGCTCAGAAAGCTCGAAATCAACGGTTGCGGCAGCGCCCGACGGAATATAGATGTGCTGGCGAACTCGGCGTTTTGGTCGCAGGCGACGCACCTCCGCGCTCACAGCGGGACGATCCCCGCGGACACCCTCGAACCGCTTTGCAATAGTCAGGGGCCACCGGCGCTGCGACTGCTCGACTTGGCGGACAATTATTTGCGCACCGAAGGCGTCCGGATGCTCTGCGAAGCGCCTTGGGTCGATTCGCTGACGTGGTTGGCGCTCTCCGGGAACTATCTCGACGATGAAGCCTGCAATACTATGGCGCACAGCGGACGTTTTCGCCGGCTCCGCACGTTGCATATGTCGAATAACAACGCGCAGCAAGAAGGCGGCAACTTCGAACAGATCACGGACGAAGGCGTGGCCGCCTTAGCGATGTCGCCCGGCTTCGCCGATCTTCGAATCTTCACGTTGAACCATTTGAACATCCACCGGCGGAGTATCTTCTTTTTGCTCAATTCCCCCCACTGGGTCCTTTCCGGAATCGGGGTCGCCCGGTGCGATCTCGGCCCACCCTCGATCGATGTCATTTGTGAGTCTCGCAATTTGGCCCGGCTCAATTGGCTCGATCTCTCCGGCAATCGGCGTTTGGGCGGCGCGGCGCTCCGCCCCCTCGCGGAGTCGCCGTACCTGTCGCCAATTTGCGAACTCGATTGCGGTGGGATCGACCTCGCTCCCGATGTGGCGGCGATTTTTCGGGAGCGCCTCGGCGTCCGCTTCGCCCCTTGACGGCGGTCCCCGCGTGCTGTGGGATAGGGCTATGTCGACGGCTGTCGAGCACGCGTTCCTCGGACCGATCCTCGCGGCTTTCGCCGACGACGGCCCCCGGCACATCTACGCGGACTACCTCGACGAATCCCACCGGCCCGGTGATATCGCCCGCGCCGAATTCATCCGACTCCAACTCGAATTGGCCAAAATCGACGGCGATCACCCGCGGCGTGGGCCGCTGCTCCGAAGGGTCAATCAGCTGTTGATCCGCTGGCAACCGGAATGGGTCGGACCGCTTCGCGGCATGATCGCGGGCTGCGAGTTCCGCCGGGGTCTACTCGATACGGTGTCGGTCGACGCCCGGTTTTTTTGCGAATCCGGGGATCGCCTTTTCGAAGGCACGGCCGTACGGAGGGTCAAATTTCTCGACGCCGAACGGATCCTCGATCGGCTCGTGCTCTGCCCGGCACTGGGGCGTGTCCGCGAACTCGATCTGTGCGGCAACGACCTCGGCAACGGCGGGGTCAACCTGCTCCTCCGCTCGCCATTTTTGGCGCAGCTCGATTCGCTCGATCTCAGTTTCAACGGCATCGGCGACGGCGGAGTAGAGATGCTCGCGAACGCCCGACCTTTGGCGCGGTTGCGGGCGCTGCAATTGAACGACAACCGCACCATCGGCTGCGCGGGGATGAAGTCGCTGGCCCGGTCGCCGCACTTGGGCCACCTGCGCACATTGGATGTATCCGGGAACGACGTCGCCGACGCGGGGTTGATCCATTTGGCCGAAAGCGACGGGCTCGGGAGGTTGCGGACCGTGCGCCTCCACGCGAACCGCATCGGGGACGCCGGGGTCGCAACCTTCGCCGAGTCGGAACTCTTCGCCCGGATTTTGAAGCATTCCGCGAAGCTCGACCTGCGCGAAAACGGCATCGGCCCCGCGGGAGCCAAGGCGATCGCGAATGCGCCGGCCATGGAACTGGCCCATTCGCTCGACCTCGGCGGCAACATGCTCCGCGACGACGGCGCGATCGCACTGGCGGAATCGGACCGGCTGGGCCGGTTGCGAATTCTCTCGGTGCGACAGAACCGCATCGGCGATCCGGGCGCCCGCAGCTTGGCCCATTCCGAATTGATGGCCCACCTTGCCAAGCTCGATGTCTCGTCGAACCGGATCACGCCGCGGGCCATCGAACTCTTGTGGGCCAACCGCAAAGATTTTCAAACCGCACTCGAAAGCTTAGGGCAGTTTTGTTTCTCGACAGCACAATCGCCCTGACTACTCCACGGACCTCGCTGGAAGTTTCGTTGCGGAGACTCGGGCGTCCTGCTCGCAAGTCTACGAAAAAGCCGTCTCGCAACT
>JAYSYN010000330.1:0-8447 GCA_043727575.1 Fimbriiglobus sp. | reverse complement strand
GGTTTCAACCGACACGTTGGAAACGTGTCGCCACGATGGCTACGGCGCCGCCGCGTCCCCGACCAAGCCGTCCAGATAGACCATCGGATCCCACCAGATCGGTCGGAACTTCGGGTGCCGCGTGGCGATGGCGCGCGTCTGCCGGAGCGGTTCCAAGATTTCGTCGCGCCACCAGAGGTAGTAGTACAGCAGGAACGACCGGACGATGTCGGGGTCGGCGGTGCCGCGGCCGACGCACTCGTTGACGAGTGCGAAGAAATCGAGGATGCGCGAGGCGCGTTGGTAGACTTCGTCGACGCGCGGGTCGATCTCCCGATGCGTCTCGGGGTTCGTCAGGTAATCGAGGAAGTGATGCAGGCCGCGGGCGCGCTCTTCCGGCGGGTGATTGCGCTGGGCGACGACGAAGTGCTGCCAGCCGACATTCCGGGCGATCCGCATGTCTTCGCTGTAATATTGGCCGCATAAATCGAGGGCGAACTTCTCCCGGCTCTGCCCGCTCGGGATGACGTAGAGCACCATGATCGGGATCAACACCGCGACGACCGGCCCGATGAGCGGGACGAACAAGTCTTTCAGCAGTTCGTACTGGTTCTTCCCCTCGGCCGCGACGAGCGCCGCGGCGAGCAAAACCAGCACGAGGCAGACGATCCCGGACAGGGCCGCCAAAAGCGCCCGCGGGAGGGCCGTGCCGAACATGTCAATTCCCTTTCGCCCAAGCGATCGCTTGCTTCATGCCGTCGTCGAAGCCGACCCGCGGCGAATAGCCGAGGACCATCCGCGCTTTGCCGATGCTGTAGTCGAGGTTCAACCCCGCGAACTTCAGCACCGCTTGCGTCAACCGCGGCGGCGTCGGGCTGTTCCGCCGGCGGAAGGATCGTTCCCGCCACTTCGCCAGCACCTTCGCCAATAGTAGCGGGATGTTCCGCTTCGGCCGGGGCAGCCCCATCCCATCGGCGACGGCTTCGAAGAACTTTTTCTTGCTGACGAATTCGCCGTCGGTGATGTTGAAGACTTCGCCGACTGCGGCCGGGTGAGTCGCCGCGATGAGGATGGCATCGACGAGATTGCCGACGTAAGTCGTGTTGAGGGCATACTGTCCACGGGCGATGTAGACCACCGACCCGGCTTTGAGCCGTTCGATCAACCGAGGTAGCACGCTGCGGTCGCGCGGGCCGTAGATGAACCCCGGCCGCAGCACCGTCACCGGGATGCCGTGCCGGCGGTGATACTCGAGCGCCAGCGCCTCGGCTTCGACTTTCGACTGCGTGTAGCCGTCGATGTGCAGCCCCGGCAGCGGTTCGGTTTCGTCGGTGCCGTAGTGGTGGCGGGCCTCGTAAACACCGAGGCTGCTGATGTCGACGAACCGCGCTATCGGCAGACCTTTCACGGCGTCGAGGAAGGCTCGCAATCCGTCGACGTTGACTGCGCGGTATTCCTCGACCGGCCCCCAGTCGCCGACCTTCGCCGCACTGTGTACGACGACATCGACTCCCACGAGGACCGACTTCAGAACCTCCGCGTCGGTGAGTTCCCCGACGACGATCTCCGCGCCGATCGATTTCAGAAAAGAAGTATCTCCACTCGCCCGGACGAGACACCGGGCGGTGTGCCCCTGCTGGCGAACCCGCTCGGCGACATGGCTTCCGACGAACCCGGTCGCCCCGGTGATGAAGTAGATGGTCATGGAATCAGCCTACGGAAGGGGCGCCCTTCCGCGAAGAAGTGACGAGGACGGTCGGAAGAATTCAACGCCGCAGGCCAATGGCATCAGCGGCGAACTTCCGCACAGGCGATGTCGATGCTAAGAAGTGTTCCCGCCGGCCCGGCGATGGCCATGGCCGGATGCAGGGCTTCTTTCGCACGCCGATCGAATTCGAGCAACAGAAAACGCAAATCGGTGGCGGGTTTGATCTTGTCGGAGATCGTCTCGGAGATCGTTTCTTTGTGGTCCGCCGGCGCGTCGCCGCGCGGCGACTGGGAGTGGTAGTGCTGCCCGAGACCGGCGCAGCCGTAACAAATCCCGCCGAACATCGCCAGGCAGTAGGCGATTGTGATCGATTCCGGCGTGATCACGATAATCAGGATTCGGACGATCCGGTACCGTTTCATGCGACCATCTCCGGTTCGAGTGCGGTAGCCCCACATTTATGATCCCCGGCTATTCCCGGGTCGTTCCGACCGCATCGATTCGGCAACGGGTTGCGGCCGCGGGTGAAAACCGCGGCGGGCGCTTTGACACCGGCGCAGGGTGAACTACGGTTGGGTAACTTCCTTGCCCGACCTTCCGACTGCCGCGTTCTCATAAGGGTGACGACCGATGGTGACCAACGACTTGGGTGCGTGCGAGTGGTTCGTCTGGGATCTCCGGCGCAGCTCGCTGATCGACCGGGGCCAGCTCGACCAGATCGTCGGAGAATTTTTGAAGCGCCACCCCCGCGCCGAGGCCCCGGCCCTCGCCGAGCACCTCGTCCATCAAGGCACGCTGACGGCGTTCCAATCCGAACGCATCCTCAACGGGAAATCGGCCGGCCTCGTGCTCGGGCCGTACGTCCTCCTCGACGCCATCGGCCAGGGGAGTATGGGCCAAGTTTTCAAGGCGAACTCGAAGAACGACGCCAATCAATATGCCATCAAGGTCCTGCCGCGACGGAGCATGTGGAACGTCCGCCTCGCCCGCCGGCAGGTCCGTTCGTTCGGCCAGTTCAGCCATCCGGCCGTCGTGCCGTTCGTCGATGTCGGCACCGCCGGCGGCCTGCACTACCTCGTCTGGCCGCTCGTCGGCGGGGACACCCTCGAAACTTTGGTGCAGCAGCAAGCCCGCCTCGGCGCCCAACAGACGGCGACCATCGGTGTCCAAGTCGCGCAGGGAATGCACGCCGCGCACCACAACTCGATTTTCCACGGCCTCGTCAAGCCATCGAACATCATGGTCGGCATCGACGATCAAGCCCGCATCCTCGACTTCGGCATCGGTAGTTTGCTGGTGGAAAACGACGGCGAATCGCTGGTCGACACCATGTCGACTGCGAACACGCTGACGAGCGGGCTCGATTGCACCAGTCCGGAAAGCGTCATGGATCCGACGAACCGCACCCCCGCCGGGGATCAATACAGCCTCGGCTGTACACTCTATTACTGCCTCACGGGTCGGGTGCCGTTCCCCGAGGGGAACGCCGTCGAGAAGATGATGGCCCATCAATCCAAAGAACCGACGGCGATCCGTACCTTCGCCCCGGACTGCCCGGACGGCTTGCAAGTGGTCATTTCTCGGCTCATGGCCAAGAAACCCGAAGATCGCTTCCGCGGGATGGACGAAGTGGTCGAAGCTCTAGAGCCGTATTTGTCGGAAGACGCCGCCGCGATGGTCGCCGAACCGGCCATGGCCGCAGCCGGCTCGGCCGGTCGCATGGGAGGCCTCGGTCAACGCAACAGCGGCGAACGCCCCGGGTTTAGCACCTCGGCCCGCAGCGGAGAACGACCCTCGTTCGGCCCGCTACCGCCGAGCCGCGCGAGCGGCGAACGCTCCGGCTTCCCGCCGCAAACGCCCTCCCCGGTCCGCCCGGCCTCGGGTCTGCCCGCCCGGAGTCCGAGCCGCAGCGGGGAACGACCCGGCTTCTTCGTGTCGAATCCGACGCCGCCGGTCCTAGCCGCCGCGCTCCCGTCGCGCGGACCCGCATTGCCGCCGCGCGTCGGGATGCCGAATCGGGCCGCACTTCAAAAACCGCAACCGCAGCCGGTGCCGGACGACGAAGTGCCGCTGACGACCGTCGGCGCCGCCCCCGCGAGCTACCCCGGCGCCAACCGGCTCAGCACGGGATGGACGACCGGCCAACCGCTGGAACGGAGCAAGCCCGTCTTCGGAACCTTGGGCATTGCGGCCGCCGCGCTCACCCTCGCGGGATTGGTCTACCTCGGCGTGAAACTGCTGGTTTTGAATCAGTAGTCGTTTATTCGACCTTCCATCCGGCGGACCTGCAACAACGGGCGTGCGAGGGCGACGAGAATTCCGAACGTCAAGATTGCGGCTCCGAGGAACAGCAGCGATGGCAACCGGCGGTTGTCGTAGTCGGTCGTCGGCGGCTGGCCGGTGGGGACGAGGTCGTAGTGGGTGACGCCGTCGGTCTCGAACCGGGACACGTCGATGCGGTCGCCGATCGACTTCGCCGAGATCGAGCCGTCCACTTCGAGTACTTCTTTCGATTGGACCGAATCGAATAAATGGCTCACCACGTCGCCGGGGGTGTCCGGCCGGTCGGCTTCGACGGCGACCCCGCCCCGGATCATCCGGCCGTCGTCCGTGCGGATTTCGAAGTGGACCGGTCGACCGTGGCTCAGCGATAATGCGCGGAGTTCCCCGGTTTCGGTCGGGCTGCGGTTGGCGATGGCCGGGGCCAAGCCGGTGGCGTGCGCGGCGAGGACCGCGATTTTGAAGAGCGCCGTCGCGGCGATGGCGCCGGTCACGTTCACGAAGTTGCTCGTGGCGATCATTTCCCCTTTGCTGGTTTTCGGCGCCTTGTGCTGCAGCAGCGTAAACAGTGGCACGATGTAAAACCCCGTGAAGAAACCGATGCCGACGATGCAGGCGATGAGGTACGTCATCTGGCCGATGAAGTAGGCCGCGCCGACAAGTAACACCATCATGCCGATGGCCCCGCCGATGACGAGGCGGAGTTCGACGCGGCGGCCGCTCATCAACCCGGCGAGCGGGCTGCCCAAGCCGATTCCGAGCGCCACGGTGCCCACGACGGCGCTGGTTTTCAGTTCGTCCCAACGCGGATTCTGGCTCTCCCCGAGCATGTAGACCGCGGCGCGCATGAAGGCGACCACGAACGTGAAGAAGGCGATCCCGAGCAATGCGACGCGCAAAGCCTTCGTGCTGAGCAGCACGCGAATGCTGGCGACGAGCGGCGCGTAGACGTAACGCGGGAAGGGTTTGAACGGGTTCGACGCGGGCATCTTGCGGATCAGCAAACTCGCCGCGGCCCCGACGATCGCCAACGAGACGAGAATGACCCCGACGATCACCTCTTGCCCTTGGTACAAGTACGACAGCACCCCGCCGCTGACGGTGCCGAGGATCACGGCCAAGAACGAGAGCGATTCGAGGATGCCGTTGCCCTTGCTGAGCTGGTGATGCGCGAGGATCTCGGGCATCACCCCGTACTTGGCGGGGACGAAGAAGCAGGAGTGCGTCCCCATGAGGAAGACCGTCGCCAGCACGACCAGCGGGCCGAACTCCGGGTAGCCGTTGCGACCCAAATAGAATCCGGCCAGCGCGATCGCCGTGATGGCGACCTCCGCGAACTTCCACAGAACGAGGGCATTGCGCTTGGAGTAGCGGTCCGCAAGCCAGCCCGCGACGGTGCCGAACAAGGCCCACGGGGCGTAAAACAGAATCGGCATCAGGCCGATGGCGTTCTCTTCGGTGAAGGCTTGCGTGTTGATGGCGAAGAACATCGCGGAAGCGTGGATGGCTTGGTCGTTGAACGCCGCGAGGAACTGGGCGACCAATAGCCCGAGGAAGGTGCGCGATCCGAGGCCGCCGTGAACGGGGGAATGCGGGGCGTGGGTCGGCGCGATCATCCGGTGCGGTCCTCGGGGCGGCGGGAGGCGTCGAGAGAATGTAGTCCGCCGCGCACCGGACGGCGATGTTCGACCTCGCCGCTTAGTCGCCGATCCGTTTCCGCCGACCCCGCGCGACCCGGACGGCATCCACGCTTCCCCGAACGCGATTCACCGTTTGGTGGAGGGGTGATCACGCCGCTTCGTCCGGCGCCGCGTCGAACATCGCCCGGTTCACGCCGGTGAAGGTCGCCCCGCGGGATCCGTTGACGATGCTCTGGCTCGCGTAATAGTGGCAGAGGGCGATCCCGAGGGCGTCGGCGACGTCGGGCGGTTCGGGCACGGCGCCCAGCCCGAGTTCCCGCATGATCGTGTACTGCATTTGCTCTTTGCTCGCCCGACCGTGACCGGTGATCAGCTTCTTGACCTGCGTCGCGGCGTAGCTGAGGACGGGAATACCGCGTTGAGCCCCCGCGAGCATAAAGACCCCGCGGGCATGCCCCATCAAGATCGCCGTGCGCGGGTGTTCGTAGTGGGCGTACAGTTGTTCGATGGCCACGGCCGCCGGGCTCCATTGATCGAGCACTTCGACGATGCCGTCGTACAAGGCTTTCACTCGCTCGGCGAACTCGACCTTGGCACGTCCGACGGCCGACCGCACGACCCCGGCCTCGACGACACGCGGCCCTTCGGGGGTGATCTCGATCACCCCGTAACCGGTAGTCTGCAGCCCGGGGTCGAGCCCGAGGATACGTCTTGGAGATGTCAGAAAGGATTCACCACAGAGGCACAGAGACACAGAGAAGAAGTATGATCGATTGGAAGAAAGATGGAAGCTCAGTCGCAGTTCTCTCTTTCCCAGCTCCCAGCCTTCATGCTGTTCTTCTCTGTGTCTCTGTGCCTCTGTGGTGAGCCCTGATTCCGAACTATTTCACCGGCGGCGCCACTTCGCGGATAAGCGCCCCCTTGTCTTCGCTCAGGATCAGCACTGAAAACTTCTCGATCGCTTGGCGTTCCGGCGTGTTCACACTCACGTAGTCGAAGCGGCCGCGGAGGTCGGTGTAGCCGTCTTTGTGAAACTTCACTTCGCCGTTGGCGAGCTTCGCGTAAACTTTGACGTAGACCTTGCTCACGGCCTTCCCGGCGGCGGTGTCGCTCACCTTCAATTGACCGTAGTTCTCGGTGACGTTCACAGTCATCGCCGTGGCGTAATACGGCAGCGAGCGCGTTTTCCCGGCCGCCGTCACTTCGACGAGGACGTTCCGGTTGGCGTACTCCGCCGGTAGCGCGATGCTCGATTTCGGTTGATCCTTCGGCAGCTTCACGTCCTTGCTGGAATTCGGCCGGATGTTGGCGAACTGCCCGCCCGACTGCGTGACGAACGGGTTCGTGCCGAAGAGCAGCTCCACGTCCATCGGATAGAAATTGATCTTCACGTTCTCTAGATTCTGGTAGGCGACCTGGATGGTCTTTCCATCCAGCGCGATCTCGAAGCTCGGCTCGGTCGCCGCGAGTTGCCCCTGTTGCTGATTGCGGTCATCTTTGTCGACGAGCTTCGGCCCCTTGCCTTCGATCTCGTCGAGTTGCGACGTGATCGCGGCGAAGGTGCTGCGCCAGCGGTCGACCGGGTGGTTGGCGTACTGGGCCGCGATGCTGCGGGCTTTCCGCGGATCATCGGTGAACATCTCGAGGTAGGCCGCGCAGTAGTCGTACTGCATCTTCGTCGGCACATTTTCGCGCTTCACTCGGGCCAGCGCGTCGACGGCTTCGTCGATGCGATTTTGCAAGAGCAGGTAGTAGGTCACGGCGAGCAGGTCGTTGTCATTCAGAACCTTGGCGTAGGTCAGCGTCTTGAGGAAGGCGTGATACTGGCCGTGGAAGCGGTCGTTGACAATCTGCCGGCGGTTCCCGAGCGAATGGGCGCGGGCGTTGACGACCGGCTTGTATTCGAGGTGCTCGTAACTGAATCGGGCGACCGGGTCGATGGCGAGCAGCGGCGATTCCAACGGCCCATCGCCGGCTTCGGCGACGAAGGTGTCGAGGTGCAGGAGGTACTGCCGGGCCGCGGGTACGTCGGCGTGGTGCAGGCCGTAACTCCAGAGCGTCGGCTGGTAGAGGTGGCGTTCGGTCAGCAGCTTCAAAACGCTCTCGTAGAACGGGCGATCCTTCATGCGGAAGGCGATCTTGTCCAGATTCAGCGCCCGGACGTTTTCGCGGTTCAGGAAGGCGAGGACATCGTCGCTCGTGCCATTCTGCGAGATGTAGTCCCACGAGGTCGTGTCGCGTCGAGTCGCTTTCGCCACGACATTGAACGTCGCGGCCTTCGCGGCGATCACGAATTGTTCGTTCTTGGCCACGTGCACCGGGAACTGCGCGAATTGACCCGGCTTGGGGAAGTAGAACGAATAATCGATGGTCTTGGTGTGGTACGGTTCGAGGTCGAGGTTCACGCTGCGGGTGGACCGGCCGTTGGCGACGGGCATTGCCCCCACCGGCAGTTGCAGCAGCACCGACAACTTCTGCCGACTGCTCGTGGGGTTGGTGACAACCACTTGACAGCCGTAGACGGTGTGCACGACAAACTCCGAGGTCACAAACTTGTCGAGCTTCTCCCCGGCTTCTTCGCGGAAGCGGTCGCCGCTGCGGTAGAAGTTTTGGCTGACGAGGATCGGCAGTTGGCCGCCGGCACCCGCGGCGGGGCGCACTTCCTCGTGGAAGGCGATCAGCTTGCTGCCGGGTGTCAGCGTGAGCTTGCCGTTGTCGTAAGCGACTTTGTGCTTGCCCGCTTCGTAGGGCAGATCGAGCACCGCCAGCGCCAGCATCATCTCGGTGAAGTTCCGCGAGGCTGTCGGGATCTTTTCAGTTAAGAACGAACCGTCGGTGTG
>JAYSYN010000329.1:0-25371 GCA_043727575.1 Fimbriiglobus sp. | reverse complement strand
CCACGGCGACCCATTTATAGTGCGGCCAGACGGCGACGACGCACCAGATGATCGTGGCCCACACGATCACGATGTCCGCCGCCGCAAGAGGCACGCTCCGCAGCCCGGAGAAGATCGGCATGAACAAGAGGTTGGCGACGAGGTTGACGGCGAACGGCGCGGCGACGATCCGAGGAACTTTGCCCCGGAACGCCTTTACGAATACGAATCCGAAGCTGAGGAGGATGATCGGGTAAATGATCATCCAGATCAGGCTGATGGTCGAGGGCGGCGGCGTCCACGACGGTTTCAACAAGCTGCCGTACCATTCCATCCACGTCATCAGGGATTACCTCCGGTTGAACTCGGCGTAGAACTCCCCCGGCCTTGGCGAGCAGTTGGTTTTCGGTCGTGTGGTGGGCGTCCACGACGACCGAGCCGATGATCTTCTCGGCCACGTCGCGGTGGTGGGCCTTCAGGTCGGCGAGCAGCATCTCCATCGCACTGCTTCGGCCCGTGCCGCTCCCGAACAACAAGATTTGCTCGGCCCCATGCAACGTCTTGGCGACGGCCTCGTAGAAGCTCTTCCGTTCCGGCTGGCGCTTGCCGTCCGTCCATTCATGGGCGGAATGCAGGTGCTTCCCGTACCCATGCGGAACGTAGGGGACAATGCTCCCTGGGACGGCCCCGTGGACCTCGGTGTGGTAGACTTTTGCTTCTTGATGGTCGATGACCACCAGCAGATGCTTGGTCGCTTCCTTGTCGTCAGTTTTCGCCATGATTCCCGCCTTGCGTTAGACGACGCGATCAGTCGGCGGGGGCCAACGGCTGTCCACGGCATCACTGCTATTGTACTGTTCTGCTCGGTTTCGACCGATTGAGCGCGGGCATTCGCGCGAACGCCTCGTCATCTGGCTCCGGTTCGAGTTCTTGACGCTGACTGCCTGGGCCAGACACCCGACCCCACGTCCTCATCACGCACAGCGAGTGCGGTGCCGCCGCCGACGCGGGCAACCACGCCGCCGCCGACACGATCACCGGCACCATGGCTACCACCAGGGTGACGACCTTTCGTTCGTTTGGCGACGTGTCAAGCGGCCACAAAGCCAACGGCGAAGCGACCTGCAACCGGCGAGAGGAAAGAACAAGGTGTGACAACATGAAACGACATCGATTACTCATCGTGAGCAACGCTCGGATGGCGGCACTCATCGTCATGTCCGCGATCCTGTTTTTTACCCCGTGCAGCCGCCCACGCCTCTGGCTGATCCCGCCGGCCTCGGCAAAGCCAAACGAAAAAGCGGTGTCGGCGGTGTCGGAGACCGAGTTCCCGAACGGGGATCATGCCCCGGACCTGTCGAAGTTCGTCAAGCGGATCGTCGTCGCACCGGGCGGGACGGTGTCCAAGACGGACGCCGGTGGGATACCGCCGTTCCACCAGAGCGGCCCCCGGAGAAGGGCCGCATCCAGGCCAACCGGATGGACGCCGGGGTGTTCCTGATGGCCGAGTTCCTCGGCGCACGCTCGATGATTTACGTCAAGGACGAGAACGGGCTGTACACCGACGACCCGAAATAGACCCCGGACGTGACGCAGATCCCGAGGATCACGGCCCGCGTACCGCCCGGCACGGACCCGAACGACATGGTGATCGAGCGAGTCGTGCTGGCGTAGATCCAGCGGGCGTCCCGCGTCCGGTCGGTGCAGATCGTCAACGGCCTTAAGCCGGGACTGCTCGCCAGCACGTTGAACGGCGAACACGTCGGCACGGTGATCGAAGGGTGAAGAAGCGTGTCGGCTCGGTCCCATCCGCCGCAGGTGCCGGACAGGAGCGAGGAGTTGGTCACGGAAGCCTGATTGCTGGGAAAACGGTAGCCGCCTTCAAGTCCGAGCCGCATCCTCGACCCGCCACGCCCGGATCGTCAACCCCGTCAGCCCCACCGCCACGGCCCACTGGATCGTGCTGAGGCCGAGATACCACTGGTGCAGGCGGCTGTAGCCGGGCCGGTCGAGGACGCAGAACTCGTCCGCGACGAGCAGTTCATCGAGTCGCGGGTGGAGCCACGCCAGGGCGACGAGCAGCGCGACCAGCACTCCCCAGCCGATCCACCGGGGCCGACGCCCGCCCCGCCAGCGGCCACGTCCCAGCCCCACACGGCCAGGGCAACCGCCCCGGCCACGTTCAAGTAGTTCGTCACCCGCTGCGTGACGAACCCCTGCGTCCGGTGCGAGCCGAGGACATCGGCCCCGACTTCGACCACGACGCCTCCGTAGAACATGAACCCGCCCTGCCAGACCATCAGGGCCAGGAGCAGGAGCAGCCGGCGGAGTACGGTTGTCACGGTCAATCGATCTCGACCACGGTGCCGTCCGGCTTCACCTGAATATCCCGCACCTTCCCGTTCTTTCCCTTGCCTCGGACCTCGTAGTTCCCGTTCGGCGTCTTCCACGCCTGCTCGAACTTCACGTCTGGCAGCTTCTCCTTCGCCACCTTTATCACGGGTTCGGGAACCTTGTCGAGTTCCACGTTCTCGCCCTTCGGCGTCTTCTCGCCGCAGCCGACGACGAACAGCAGGGTCAGGGTCAGGGTCAGCATCTTCACAACGGATCGCATCAGTAATCCCCTCCGGTTGGTTCCCTACCCGCACGGGTGGAGAGGGCTTTGTGGACCGAGTAGGTCATGGACGTTCGCAGGAAGGACACATGGCCATCAGCGAAGACAAAGTTTGCCCCTCCGCTGTGCTGACTGGAGAACTGGTTGATGTAGCTGTTGGTCGCCCCCGGCCCGTTCCCGTCGCCGGTGTGTCCCAGCACCATCCCCGTCGCATTGTCCACCACGGGCGGGGCCGTCGATCCCGGCAGCGGGAACAGATTGGCGTTCGTGACCGCCCCCACCCACGTCGCCGGGCCGAGTTTCCACGCCCGCTCGCCCACGACGAGCGTGCCGCTGGTCCCGTCCGTGATGTCCCCGATCCGCACCTTGCTGTTGCGGTAGAACGTGCCGTCGCCGTCCACCCCCGGCTCGGCCGAGCCGTAGACGCCGATGTAGTTTGACGAAGCGACTTCGCAGACCATGGCGACGGGGTTGCCCGACAAGTCGTACTTCTTGGCCGTCCACGTCGGCGGGGCCGAGTCGCCGGGGCAGATGTAGTGCTTGACCGGCTGGACCCGCACGGCGGCGTTCGCCGGGGCTTCGATGTTCATCTTGATCTGGATGGCGTTGTAGAGGTTCTGTTGCTCCATCTGCGGCAGGATGGACGCCGCCCATCCCCAGCCCGGCCCGGTGTCGTTGCCCGACGAGTCGAAGGCCGAGACGTAGCCGGACGGGAAGGACTTCTCCGTGTCGTGGTAGTTCTGCAGCGCCAACCCGATCTGCTTGAGGTTGTTCACGCACTGCGTCCGTGCCGCCGCCGCCCGCACCTTCTGGACGGCGGGCAGGAGCAGCCCGATCGGGATGGCGATGATGGCGATGACCACCAGCAACTCGATCAGGGTGAACCCGGCACGCCGGGTCGAGTATGGGGTGTTCAATTGCGTCCTTCGATAGGTCACGTTTTCCTCCCATCACGGGCATCATGCACCTCGATGGCACAGGACAGGAAACCCCGTGGTTCGCACAGCACGATGATGGCGGGTTGACGTTTCCGTCACCGGCACGACGTTGACCTCAAACCGCCATGATAGACTCGGGCGATGACGAGATGGTGACCGACAGATGACGGAATCGTCACCTTTGGCGACCGGGTTCAGCCGAATACTACGCCCAGCACCGCCCCGCCGGCCAGAACGAAGACGGGGTGAACCTTCGTTCTCACGGCAATGCCGAACGCGATCAGGGCTACCGCCCCGAATGCCCAGGTGGTGCAGGTGTTCCGAGCAAGCTCGAAAGCCGTGACCGCCATTAGCCCGACGACCGCCGCCGCCGCACCGCGACCGAAGGCACGGAGCCAGGGCCGCGTCATGGCCGTTTTCAGGACGAGGGCAGTCAGGGCGGCGAGGAGCCACGGCATCAGGAACACGCCGAGCGTGGCCGCGACCGCACCGGGCAGCCCCGCTGCCCAGTAGCCCGCGAAGGTCGCCGTGATGAGTACCGGGCCGGGCGTGACGTACCCGCCCCACGGCGGCGGCGAAGTCCTGACTGCGCCAGCCGCGCTGCTGGACCGCCAGCCGCTCGACCGGGGGCAAGGCGGCTTGTCCGCCTCCGAATGCGAGCAAGGAGACGAGGACGAACTGCGCGAACAGGTCGAGCAAGAGCCACGGGTCGCCGGTCGTGGCTTGGCATCTCCCTTGGGCTTTGCGGCGGTCGCCGAGGCCGGGAGGAACGCGACCGTCGCCGCCACCGACCCGAGCCAGCCGCCAAGCCGGTGGCCGAGCGATAAGTGTCCAGCGGGATAAATGCCTGATGGTCCTCGTCCTCCCCGGCGAAGTTCACGCCCTGTGGCTCCACGATGCCGATGACCTCGTAGGGATGGCCTCCCAGGAGAACGATGCCTCCAGGTTGTACGCCCAAAGGATTCAGTTCTCGGCTCGCTCCTTGCCCCAGCACGATAACCCGTTGCCCCTCGTCACCCGATTGCAGAAACCGGCCACGGGAGAGCGAGAATCCCCGGACTTTGAGATAGTCGTGATTCGTGCCGACGAGTCGTATGCGAGAAGCGTGGCCGTCCCTGCGCAGCGTCGTGTTGCGGGCCACTCCCGGCACAACGGCCTTGAGATCGGGAATTCGCTCGGCTATCGCCAAAGCATCTTCCGGCTCCAACGAGATGAAATGGTCCAGTTGACGAGGCCGACCGGGATACGGCGGCAGCTTGTTGGGGGAAACGACGACCAACCTGCCTCCCAAAGCGTTGAGCCGGTTTTCCAGTTCCCCCAAATGGGCCTGCCCGACCGATCCGGCAAGGATGACGCCCGC
Source organism: Fimbriiglobus sp. (assembly GCA_043727575.1). Classification (GTDB taxonomy): domain Bacteria; phylum Planctomycetota; class Planctomycetia; order Gemmatales; family Gemmataceae; genus JALHQU01. The sequence goes on along the minus strand of JAYSYN010000329.1, from coordinate 20,480 downwards.
CGTCCCCAGGCCACAGATCGTCAGCGTGAGGAACGAGCGCCAACGGTTATGGCGCAGGACTGCCCAGGCCGCTCGCATCGCTCCAGAGATGGCTCGTGTCGTGCGCATGCGCCCTCGCTACCGGGTCGATTCGCTGGGGATGTCTTTCATGCTTTCCGAGGTGCGTTTGCGAACCAGCGCAATCCAAATGAGTGCAAGGGCCGAAATCACGGCCAAGGAGGCGCTGAGACCAAAGGCACTTTCGGCCCCGTAAATCTCCCAAACGACACCGAACCAAATACTCGCGAGCAGACCAGCAACGCTCGTGAGCAACCCGAGCAAACCGTACACCGAGGCCCTCATCTCTTTCGGGGCCAAATCGGCCAGGAGTGCTTTGCCGACGCCTTCGGTGCAGCCGACGGATACGCCGTAAAGGGCGAAGATCAGCCAGAGCCAGTCGGGAGATGTCAGCAGGCCGGCTGTCAGGTAGGAACCCGCGAAGATCAGCCAACCGGTGGCGACGATCCATCGCCGCGGCAGTCGATCCGAGAGCCATCCGGCGGGATACGACGTTAAGGCATAGGTCAGGTTGTAGAGTGCGTATGCCAGCGTCACTTCCAGGGACGACCAGCCCAAATCCTTCCCGCGAAGCAGAAGGAAGACATCCGAACTGTTGCCCAAGGCAAATAGAGTGCTGGCCATCAGGAAAATCCAAAGAGGCCGTGGCAACGACTTCCAGGATGTTTTCGGGGTTGCTGCGGGTGCTGGGCCGGGGCTTCGATCCCGCGGGAGCGGCCGTTCCGGCAAACGCAGTAATACGATCAGCGCCAGAACGCCCGGAACAAAGGAGATCAGGAAGATGAGTCGATAATCTTCGGGCAAGACCCACAGCAGGAGCGCGGCAATCAGCGGGCCGACCACCGCGCCGATTGTGTCGAACGAGCGGTGGTATCCGAAAGCTTTTCCTCTTATTTCAAGCGGCGTGACATCGGCGATCCATGCATCACGGGCAGCGGTACGCATGCCCTTGCCGAATCGGTCGAGCAAGCGCGCTGCGAAGACCAATGGCCACACCGTTGCGGCGGCCAGCAGCAAGCGCGAGGCCGTCGAAAGTCCGTAACCCGTCACGACCAGCGGCTTTCTCCTCCCCACCCGATCCGACCACCAGCCGGACAGAATCTTAAGCAAGGAGGCGATCCCTTCGACGACGCCCTCAATGACGCCGATAATCGCAAGAGGGACCTGAAGAACGCCGACCATGAAAAGCGGAATGATCGGGTAGATCATCTCGGACGAAACGTCATTGAGAAAGCTGACCGCGCCCAAGCGTTTGACAGTGGTGGGAATTGCGGTGGGTGAAGCGTTGTCGGTTTCCAAATGCATACTCCCCTCACTACCGGGATCGTAGGGCGACGGCTGGATCGAGGCGTGAGGCGGATCGAGCCGGAATCAACCCGGCGACTGCGGCGATGAGAATCAGCACCAGCGGACCTGCCAGCACGAGAGCGTCGAAGCCGAATGCCAGTTGTTGCGAGCGGGCCAATCCCCAGGCGGCTGCCAACCCCAGGGCCAGACCGACGACCCCGCCCAGGACGCTGACCATGATACTCTCGGAGGCAATTTGCTGGAGGATGTCCGAAGGCATCGCTCCCATCGCCCTCCGAATTCCGATCTCTCCCTGGCGTGATTTCACCGCCTGCTGCGTGACCAGCCCGATCACCATAGCGCCGACGACCGCCCCGATCCCCGCAAGACCCAGCAGCAGCATGAAAACGCTTCGAGAAAGTCCCCGTGATTCCTCGGCGATCTTGTCCGGCAGCCGCACGGCGAAATCGTCCGACTGCCCCGCAGCGATGTGGTGCTGCTCCCGCAGGACTGCGTGAATCTGTTCATCCAGCCGAGTCAGCGAGTCGTGGGAGGAGTCCTTGGCCTGGATCACGATCTGGTCGAGATGCACCCGCTTGTAGAGGCGGTCGTAAAACGTGGTGACGGGGATCACGATGCGGGCGTCCCGGTCGCCCTCGGCGGGGCTGGCCCCTTTACTGACGAGGACGCCCTTGACCCGAAACTGAACTTGGTTGATGAGGATTTCCGCCCCCAGCGGCTCCTGGCTGCCGAAGAGTTCACGGGCGACTGTCTGGCCGATGACGCACACTTTGACGCTGGAATCCACATCCGAGTCGTCGATGAATTCACCCCGCTCGGCCCCGAACTTGCGAATTTCGGCCCAGGGTGGCCGCACGCCCCACATGCGGTAGACGCCGTTCTTACTTCCGACACTCATCGGCACGCTATCTTCAATGCGTGTTCCTTCGACGGACTTGGCTCCACGCAGGCGGCTGCGCAACATCTGCACGTCTTCATCCGTGAACGTGTTCACCGACCCGCTTTTCCCGGCGACGACCCGTGTGCCGGGGCGAATCGAGATCACGTCGGTCCCGAAACTGCGTGCCGCTGCTTCGGACTTGGCGGTGAGTCCTTGGTCAATCGCCAACGTCGCCAAAGCCAAAGCGGTGCTAACGGCCACCGGCAACGCCAACAGCATGGCTCGACCCGGTTGCGCCGCTATCACCTGCCATGCCGCACTCAGGTTTTTTGTCAACCTCATGGGGTCGCTCCTTGCTGTTCCGAAGCGGTGTCGTGGACGATCTGCCCCGCTGCCATCTGCACGGTTCGAGCGGCCCGCTTCGCCACGGCTGGGTCGTGCGTGACCAGGATGATGGTCTTGCCTTGGCGGGCGAGTTCCACGAAGAGGTCGAGGATCGTCTGCGCCATCGCCGCATCCAGGTTGCCGGTCGGCTCGTCGGCCAAGAGGAGATCGGCCCCGAGAAACAAGGCACGGGCGATGGCGACCCGCTGCTGCTGCCCGCCCGACAACTCGCCCGGAAACCGGCTCTCCATGTCGTCCAGACCGACGGACTTCAACAACGTGGAAACGGCGTTGGCTGCGGGCGGGTCCACGTCGCTGTAGAGGAGCGGGAGTTCGACGTTCTGGCGAACGGCCAGGAACGGCAGCAGATGGAAACTCTGAAATACAAACCCGATGCGGCGGTTGCGAAATGCCGCCCGGCGTCGTTCCGGCCAGTCGGCCACGTCCTCGCCATCGAAACGACAGGAACCGCGGTCGGGCCGATCCAGGCAGCCCAACAGGTTTAGCAGCGTCGATTTTCCGCAGCCCGAAGCGCCCGTGACGGCGACGAACTCCCCGGTCGCCACCCGAAGATTCAGGCCACGAAGGGCGTGAACGGGCTGACCGTGGCTGTCCCGGTAGGTCTTCTCCAGATCATTTATTTCAATCCGCACGGCGGCTCCTCCCTCATTGGTCCAAGAGAACTTCGTCACCTTCGACTAGACCGGAACGGATTTCGACCCGGCCATCGCTCCGACCACCGATCTGAACCGTTCTCTCAACTGGCCCGCCGCCTGCCATCAGGCGGACGTACCACCCATCGGCCTTCGACTTCACCGCCGCCAACGGCAGCCACAAGATCGGCTCCTTGTTGCCGACCTAGATGTGTGCCAGCGTGGTCATCTCCGAGCGCAGCAACGACCGCTTGGCTTCGTCCACTTCGACCACGGCGAGGTAATACACGACGTTTTCTTGCAGGATCGGTTGGGGCAAGAGCCGGACGATTTTGCCTTGGACGGTTTCACCCGCATGGGCCTCGACCCGCAGCTTCACTTCCTGATCCAAGCGGGCTTTGCCGAAGTCGGCCTCATCGACGTAGAGATGGACTTGAAGTTGCCTGGGGTCGAGCAGGGTCAGCACCGGGGCATTGGGCGGATTGCTGGTCAATTCGCCGGTACGCTGGTGTACGGCGAATACCACGCCATCAATCGGCGAGCGAATCGTACTCAGTCGATCTGGACCTCGACGCTTTTGATGGCGACTTTGGCCTGTTCGACCTGCGCCTCTAAAGTGGCGATGTCGGTCTGGAACCGCGTCTTGACTTGCTGCAAGCTGGCCTCGGCGATTTCCAGCTTGGCCTTCGCCACCTGCATGTCGCTGAGGGCAGTTTCGTATTCTTGTTGGGCAACGGCACTTGTGGTTCGGAGTTGCGACACTCGTTCATTATTTCTTTGAGCTTGGTCGGCTTGGGCCTTGGTTTGTTCGGTGAGGGCCTTCGCCACATGCACTTCGACCGGCTCCAGGGTGCGAGATGCTGCCAGACGCTTTTCGACTACCACGGCATCCGCTTTGAGTTGCTTCAACGTCGCCAGCAGATCGGCATGGTCCAGCAGCGCCAATTCGTCCCCGGCCTTGACCGCATCGCCTTCCACGAATTTCATGACCCGGATGCGCCGGGCCATGTCCTTGGGCATCGGAAAGCCGATGCGGAGAAGAGCGTTCGGTGCGGGCTTGACGATGCCACGGGCTTTGACCGTCTGTTCGATCCGGGACTTCGTGACCCTGGCGGTAGTCGGCTCTGCCGAAGTTGGCGTGGAAGGATCGTTGGAATGCTGCCAGCCCCGCACCCTCCAGCCCCCTGCGGCGGTGAGCAAAAGCAGAATCAGCAACCCCATCGTTCGCATCAATCTTGGTCCGTTGAGCCTTGGCATGTCATTCCGCCCTCTCGAAACGGAATCCGTTGCCGACCGCTGCTAAGTCAGCGGTCGGTGGGTTGTCGATTCCGCCTCGATACCAGTTATCTTCATCATGGAGAAGGATAACGTGGGAGGATGTCGCCAAGATGACGGGGAGGTTACGTTTTCGTCATGCGGAAGAGCGCTGTGACGGGAAGATGAAGGGCGACTATTGTGCCGCCGCCGACCCGACTGGTGATCCCGACTTTCCCGCCGTGCAGTTCGGCGATACCCTTGACGATGGCCAGCCCGAGGCCGAGGCTGCCTCAACTTCGCTCTTCGAGGACATAGCCGACGCCCCGGACGGTGTGGATCAGTTTCACCTCGAACGGGTCATCGACCTTCGCCCGCAACCGTCGGACGTGAACGTCCACCACGTTGGTGTCCGACTCGAAGTTCACGTCCCAGACCTGTTCGGCGATGCGCGTGCGCGACATCACCTCGCCGGTCCTGCGGGCCAAGAGCGAGAGCAGGGCGAATTCCTTCGGCGTCAGGTCGAGCCGCTGACCGGCGCGGGTGGCCCGGTGTCGGACGACATCGAGTTCGAGGTCGGCCACCTTAACCGTGTCCGGCTGACGAGCTTGGGGCCGGCGTAGCAAGGTGCGGACGCGGGCAAGGAGTTCGGCGAACGCGAACGGCTTGACGAGGTAGTCGTCGGCCCCGAGTTCCAGACCCCGCACCCGGTCTTCGATGGCGTCTTTGGCGGTCAGGAACAGCACCGGCGTCTGCCCGCCCCGTTCGCGGAAGGACTCGATGACGCCCCAGCCGTCGAGGGCCGGGAGCATCACGTCGAGGACGACGAGGTCGTAGCCGCCGGTGCGGGCGAGGTGGAGTCCGTCGTCGCCCCGACTGGCGGCGTCCACGGTGAACCCGGCCTCGGTCAGTCCCTTGACGAGGAACGAGGCCGTCTTCGCTTCGTCCTCGATGATGAGTACCTTCACGCCGCACACCCTCACGTCACACCGAACTCCTCATTTACTTGTACGCGGAGCAGCCGCAGGCCGTTGAAGATGACGAGCAAAGACCCCCCGGTGTCGGCGGCAATCGCGGCTTGCGGGACCATACTTACCGCTGTCCGCTCGCAGACGGCACCGTGAGCGGACAGCGGCTGGGCAGCATCAAATCACGGACAGAACGGGCAGGGCGGGCAGTACCCCTTCGGGCTGCACTTCCCACCGTCGCACTTGCCGCCGTCGCACGTCTTCGCTTCGGCCGTCACGCTGCTGGTCTTGGCCGTCGCCCCATCAAGGCAGTTGGGCGGGCAGTCCGGCGAGCAGCCCGGCGGACACGTCGGGTCGAGGCAGCAGTCTACGACCTTGTTGGTCCCGGCGTTGGTCCCGGCGTTGGCGTAGGCGATCTCCGCCCACACGCCGCCCGCCGTGAGCGACAGCATCGCCACGGCGAGCATCCACGAACGTCTCGTCTTCATCAGAACCTCCTAACACGAAAGGACACGAACCCTTGGAGGTAGAACGACTACTCCCCGTTCGGGCAAGGTCGTGTATTGCGGTCGCCGGCGTCTTCCATCAGGCACAAGCCCTGGTCGAGCAGCGACTTTACGCACGGATCTACCAATCGGTAGATAATGTTTTTGCCGTCTCGCCGGTGGGTCAGGACGCCCAGGTCGGAGAGTCGCTGGAGTTGATTTGAGACGGCCTGTGACTTCATGCCAACGGCGGTGGCGAGGTCGGTGACGCGCACCTCCCCAGCCCGGATGATGGCGTGGAGGAGTCGCAGTCGAGTGTCGTTCGCCAGCACCTTGAAGACCGATGCCAGTCCGCCCGCTTGGATCGGCGTGAGCAGCGGACGGGCTTCCACCACCGGTTTGGGCGGGCAGCAGAGTTCGGGCAGTTGAATCGTGCGATTCACGACAGTGTCTCCTGTCACTTCATCAATACACTACCCGATGTACTGATCGCCGTCAAGTCCCATTTCCATTTGGTTTGGCATCCAGCAGTCGCAGACCGTTGAAGATGACGAGCAACGACGCCCCGGTGTCGGCGGCAATCGCGGCCCAGAGCGACGAGTACCCGGCGAACGTGAGGATCACAAACACCAACTTTACGGCCAGCGAGAAGGCGACGTTCTGCCGGATCACCGCCATCGTCCGGCGGCTGTGGCGGATCAGCCACGGGAGCTTGCCCAGGTCGTCGGACATGAGCGCCACGTCCGCCGTCTCGATGGCCGCGTCCGTCCCGGCGGCACCCATAGCGATGCCGAGGCTCGCCCGCGCCAGGGCCGGGGCGTCGTTCACCCCGTCGCCGACCATCGCCACCATGCCGAACTCGGCGACCAGAGCCTCGACCGCCGCAACCTTCTCCTCGGGCAACAATCCGGCCCGCACCTCGTCCACCCCGGCGTCCTCACCCACGGCGCGGGCCGTAGCCTCGTTGTCTCCGGTCAACATGACGACTCGCACCACGCCGAGTTCCTTCAGTTCGCGGATCGCGTCCGTCGCCGCCGGGCGGACGGCGTCGGCCAGGGCGATCAGACCGCAGACGTGCGTCTCGTTGCCGACCACGATGACCGACCGGCCCGCCCCCGTCAGCGCGTCGAGCCGGCGACGAACGTCGTCCGTCTCCTGGCCACGCTCGGAGAGGTAGCGGGGCGACCCCGCCCAGAATTCGCGGCCCTGCCACCGCCCCACGGCCCCCTTGCCCGGCACCGCCCGGAGGTCTTCGGCGGTCGTGACGTTGATCCCCTTCACCTTCGAGTACTCGGTGACGGCGCGGGCCAGAGGGTGTTCGCTCCGGGCCTCCAGCCCGGCAGCCCGTTCGAGCAGTTCGGCTTCGTCGTGACCGTTGAGCGGCACCACCTCCACGACGACGGGCTTGCCCTCGGTCAGTGTCCCCGTCTTGTCCAGGGCGACCGCCTTCAGTCGGGCCGGCAACTCGATGAACATGCCGCCCTTCACCAGCACGCCGTTGCGGGCGGCGGCGGTCAACGCGGCCACGATGCTCACCGGCGTCGAGATGACCAGCGCACACGGGCAGGCGATGACCAGCAGCACCAACGCCCGGTACACCCACTCCCACCACCCGCCCGCGAAGACGAGGGGCGAGACCAGGGCGACGGCCACCGCCAGGGCCATGACCGCCGGGGTGTAGATCGCGGCAAACCGATCCACCCACCGCTCGGACGCCGCCCGCCGCGACTGCGACTCCCCGACCATGCGGATGATGTGGGCGAGGGTCGTGTCGTTCGCGGAGCGGGTTGTCGTCACCTCCAGCACGCCCTCGCCGTTGACGGTGCCGGCGAACACGTCGTCGCCGGGTTGCTTCGGGGCCGGGACGCTCTCGCCGGTGATCGGGGCTTGGTTGATGTGACCGGCCCCTTTCGTCACCTTCCCGTCGAGCGGGATGCGCTCGCCGGGCCTCACGACGATCACCGCGCCGACCGCCACGTCCTTGACCGGGACATCGCGTTCGAGGGAGTTCTCGCCGACGACCCGAGCCGTAGGCGGGGCGAGGTCGAGCAGGGCCGTGACCGCCCGGCGGACCCGACCGACGCTCCACGCTTCCAACTCCAGCGACAGGGCGAACAGGAACGCGACCGTCGCGGCCTCGGCCCACTCCCCGATCACGACGGCACCGGCGACGGCCACCACCATCAACAGGTTCATGTCGGGCCGCAGCCGCTTCAACGCGATCCACGCCTTCGGCAGCACCAGCCACAGCCCGGCAAGCATGGCAAGCAGGTAGCACCCCTCAGCCGCGACACCGGGCTTCGCGGTCCATCCGCCGGCGATGTGGAGCATCGCCCCCACGCCGGACGCCAGCCCGCTCGTCACGGTAAAGATGGTCCGCCCCCGCCTCGCCCGGAAGCCGAGTCCTTTCTCGCCGACCTCGTCCTTGCGCCACGGCTCGGCCCGCATCCCGGTGCGGGCGACCGCCGCGACGACCTTCTCGGGGGCGACCTCGTCGGGGCCGGCGTTCACGATCATGCGGGCGTTCAGGATGTCGAAGGCGAGTCGGTCCTCGCCGCCAGCGAGGGGGCCGACTTCCCGCTTGAGGACGGCGACCTCCTCGGCGCAGTCCAGCCCCTGAATCTTGAACTCTTGGCGGGCCTTCGTCGGCATCATGGCATTTCCCAATGGACGAACAGCCGGCCCAAAGGTCGAGCCGGCTGCGTGAGACAAATCCTGTCGTGCGGTCACTCCGTCTCGGCCATGTTCTCCTTCGGCTCGGGCGGCTCCTTGCCGTACTTCGTCCGGTACGTCGCCTTGCTTTTCTCCCACAATTCCCGGTTGCGGATGAAGCACTGCGCCTTCGCCCCGTGCTTGGGGCGGGATTTCGTCCGGCTTCAACTTCTTGAACACATTGAACTGGCAGACGCTGTTCGCGACAAGCTCTACGTCAGTCGCACGGTCCTCAAACGCAGCGCATTGCCGACAACCGACACGGAACTGAGACTCATGGCGGCGGCGGCGATCATCGGGTTGAGGAGGAGGTGATGTGAGATCGGGTACAGAATACCCGCCGCAATCGGCACGCCGAGAGCGTTGTAGATCAAAGCAAAGAATAGGTTCTGGCGTATGTTCCGCATCGTGCGGCGACTGAGTTCAATCGCTTTCACGATACCCCGCAGGTCGCCTTTCACCAGCGTGACGCCCGACGATTCAATCGCCACGTCGGTCCCGGTCCCCATTGCAATTCCGACATCGGCTTCGGCCAGCGCGGGGGCGTCGTTGATGCCGTCTCCCGCCATCGCCACTTTCCTCCCTTCGGCTCGCAACGCCTTGATCCGTTCGCGCTTGTCCTCGGGTCGGACCCCGGCGTGAAATTCGTCGATCCCCAACTTCTCGGCGACGACCCTGGCCGTCTTCTCGTTGTCCCCCGTGAGCATGATGATCCGCAATCCCAGGTTATGCAACGTTCGCACCGCTTCGGGAGTCGAGGTCTTGACGGGGTCGGATACGGCCAGCAAACCGGCGAACTGCTGATCGACGGCAACGAACATCACCGTGCGGCCTTGCTTCTGCAATTCGTCGGCCCGGTCGTCCAGTCGGGCGAGGTCCTGCACCTTCTTGTCTGCGAGTAACGACCGCTTCCCGATCAGGATCGTTTTTCCTTCGACGTTGCCGTGGACGCCGTCGCCCGTCACGGAGTCGAACTGTTCGACGGTCGGGATGGTGAGTCGACGCTCTTTGGCCCCCGCCACTATAGCACGGGCCAGTGGATGTTCACTATTCTGCTCGACGCTGGCTGCGAGGCGAAGAAGGTCTTTCTCGGAGAAGGACTGGGCGGGGAAACATTCGGTCAGTTTCGGTCGGCCTTCCGTCAAAGTGCCGGTCTTATCGACCACGACCGTATCGATTTTCTCCAGCGTTTCCAGCACTTCGGCGCTCTTGATGAGGACGCCCTCTTTCGCTCCCCGGCCAATTCCGACCATGATCGACATCGGCGTGGCGAGGCCTAGGGCGCACGGGCAGGCGATAATCAGGACGGCCACCGCATTGACGAAGGCCCACGCCAGAGCGGGCTGCTCCGGGGCGGCGAGCAGCCACACCAGGAACGTGACGGCGGCGATCACCACAACGGCGGGAACGAAGTACCCTGCCACAGCGTCGGCGATTTTTTGAATCGGCGCACGACTCCGCTGGGCATCCGCGACCATATTGACGATCTGCGATAATACCGTGTCTTGACCGACTTTCTCGGCCACCATCAAGAAGGAGCCGGTCTGGTTGACCGTGCCGCCGATCACGGGATCGTCCTTCTGCTTCTCCACCGGCATCGGTTCGCCGGTAATCATCGACTCATCGACGGTACTCTTGCCGTCCGTAATCTTGCCATCCACGGCGATCTTCTCGCCGGGGCGAATACGCAGGATGTCGCCTTGGCGGACTTCTTCCAGCGGTATTTTCCGCTCCTGGCCGTCCCGTACAATCCATGCGGTGGGCGGGGCCAGCGACAGCAGTTCCCGAATGGCGGCTCCGGTGCGGCGTCTCGCCCTCAATTCCAAAACCTGTCCCAGCAGGACCAGTGTGACGATCACCGCCGCAGCCTCGAAATAAACCTGCACCATTCCTTGATGCCGAACGGCTTCGGGGATGAGGGACGGGAACAGAACGGCGACGAGGCTGTACAGCTACGCCGCCCCCGTTCCGATGGCGATGAGCGTGAACATATTCAGGTTGCGGGTGACGACGGATCGCCATCCCCGCTCGAAGAACGGCCAACCGCCCCACAGAACCACCGGCGTACTGAGGAAGAGTTGCAGCCAGAGAAGCAACTCGGCCCCAGCCAACGCTCCACGGGAACGCCGAGCATCGTCAACATCGCCAGCAATAGCACCGGCATGGTCAGAACGAGGCCGACCCAAAACCGCCGGGTCATGCTTCGGAGTTCGGAATCGTCGTCTTCCCGATGCGGCTGACCGGTCTTCGGTTCCAGGGCCATGCCGCATTTCGGGCATGTACCGGGACCGTCCCTCTCGATTTCCGGGTGCATCGGACAGGTGTAAATGGCCTTCGGCTTTCGGGCCGCAGGACGGGACGGTTCCAGGGCCATGCCGCACTTCGGGCAGTTGCCCGGCTCGTCGCTCTCGACTTCCGGGTGCATCGGACAAATGTACTTTGTCGTTGCTTGCCGCGTCTTTGGTGCAGCCCCAGTGGGAGTGTGAACTTGGGCGGATGGCACTGGCCCTGTTTTTCCCGTACCTGCCAGGAACTTTTGGCGGCAATGCTCGCTGCAAAAGTAGACGGTCGTGTTGTCCCGCTCGACGCGGCAGGGGGTCGCTTCATCGACGGTCATGCCGCATATGGGGTCAATCGCCATCACGAATGCCTCTTTCTTCCTTGCCGCCTTGAACGCTGCGAGAAACCCCGTTCAACCGACTTTGAACACGAAAGGCACGACCCGCACCGTGTCCTTCCAACGAAACTGACCCCAGCCCTTATAAAGCCCCGGTTTCATGATGTGCGCCTGAAACGCCACACGACTGCTGGTGCCGGGCTTGGCCTCTGCCGGGTGAGCGTGAACGTACTCCTTGCCGTCACTGCTGAGGACGACGAGATGCCCCATCGCCCCCATGTACGGCTGGAGGTCTTCGACCGACTTCCCCGCCGGATCGGACAGGTCGAACGTGATCGTGGCCTCGCCGCCCCCACCAACACCCTCGACGGCGACCTTGGCCCGCAAGCCGTCACCCGGAATCTCCCCCGGCACGTTGGGGGTCAGGACTGGAATTGCAGGTGCATCCCCGGCAACCTTCGCCTGGACCATCGCCGTTACTTGTTCCTTGCCTGTCGGTTTGTGGTCGGCATAGAGCCAGTAGTTTCCACCGGTGGGGAAGGTGTACGTCACTGTGGCGTTGCCTGCCGCATCGACCTCCGGATGAATATGGGCGAACTGGTCGAGTCCGTGCCGCACGATGATGAGATGTATTTTCTGGTCGTGAACGATCTCGAAGCTTTTGACCGTCTCTCCGTCCGCGCCATGGATCATCAGCTTGAGCAACCTACTGTTGAAGCTGAACTCCGGGGCATTTCGGAGGGGGGTGTCGATGCTCATGGCGGTGGTAGATGTCCGGGTTGCGCGGGTGCGCATGCCGCATCGGCGGGTGGCTGTAGGGTTCGCCGGGCGGATCGTCGGGTTCATATACGTGCTGGTGGCGTTCGTCGTGGTCGTGAGACATCGCCTCATGGTCGTCCTGCCATTCTTCATATCGCCACTTTCCTTCCCCAATCTCTCCGGCCCGAGGCGCAGCCAATCGTCTGGTTTCAGTCGGTGAAGTCCTTCATCGGGATACAAGCGTTACCCTTTTGTTAGCCTTTTCAAGCCCCGAACCACCCCGTTTCGGCGGCATCCGACGGCAGAGGCGACCTGTCACCCCGGTAACAGGTCGCTTCTGAAAAACGACGCAAGTCACTGAAATTTAAAGCTTGTCTAGAAACGGGAGTGGATCGGAATCGAACCGACCGAATCCGTTGTTCACGGGTTCCACCGGTTTTGAAGACCGGGGCCGGCACCAGCCGAGCAAACACTCCCCTGACCGACGGGGTGTAGTGTAGCCTTTTCGGGTTAGTAGAAAGGGCACATCCGGGGCGAACCGCGCCCCTCGCGTCACGCTTCCAGATTGATATTCAACAACTCCGGGACCTTCTCGCGCAGGGTGTCGATCTCTTGATGGCTCTCGCCCAAGTAGGCCAGCAGACGCAAGTCATCCCGGCTGACGGTGCCGCCGGACAGCAGCCATGCCCGGACGCGCAGCAGCTTGTAGAGCTTCACGAGCTTGCGGTCGCTGATGAAAATCTTGTGCTCGCGGATGAGCACCTTCACGATGCGCTGGTACTCGCGGAAGACGTCGCTGGGGAAGAAGAGATCGCGGTCGTTTTGCTCTTCGCCGCGGCTGTCGGTGGTCTTGCGGTTGAACAAATGCGTGAGGTAGCGGTTGGCCTTCAGGAAATCGCCGAGGCTCGCGTGCCCCTCGGCCCACGGCTTTTGGTTCAGACCCTTGTGGGCTTCCCCTTGCAGGCCGAAGTCGATCAATTCTTGGAAGTGCTGATCCTGCACCGGCCGGCTGAGCACCTTGAGTACGAAGCGGTCCTTCAGCGCCGCGAGTTCCCCCTGCTCCGGGATTTCGTTGGTCGCCGCGAAGAGGATGCGCAGCGGCACCGGCTCGGGTACGCCGTCTTGGTAGAACTTCTTCTCGTTGATGATCGTCAGCAGGATGTTGAGGATGGCCGAGTTCGATTTGAAGATTTCGTCGAGGAAGACGAGCTTCGCCGTCGGCAGTTTGCCTTCCTTCCGACGGATGTACTTCCCCTCGCGCAGTTCGCGGATGTCGATCGCCCCGATGATTTCCGACGGCTCGGTGAAGCGCGTCAGCATGTACTCGAAATAGTCCCCTTCGCCGAGGCCGAGGGCGTCCTTGAATTTCAACACGAGGTCGGACTTGGCGGTGCCGGGGGGGCCGACGAGCAGCAGCGGTTCCTGCGCCACCGCCGCGACGACCATGAGGTCGATGATCTCGTGTTTATTCACGAAGAACCGGCTCAGCGAGGTGCGGAACTTGTTCAACCGCGTGCGGATGTCCTCGGCTTCGCCTTGGAGGTCGGTGAGGGAAAGGTCTTCGGGTTTGGTCTTGGCGGGCATATTAGAACCAGTGCGGAAGTCGGAGCCGGAAGCGTGAGCGAAGCTACTTCCAAATGGCCGTCAGCATGGGTGATCGAAATTGGCAGGCGGCGTCGCTCACGCTTCCGGCTCCGATAGACGGCCAATTACCTCTTCTTCTTTTTCTTCTTGCGATCCTCGGCGCGCTCTTTGGCGCTCTTGCGGTGGCCGGTGTCGCCTTTGGTTTTGATCGCGTCCATCCCGCCCGGCAGGAAAGCCCCGGCGTTGCCGAGGCCGGACATCATCTTCAATTTCTGGAACATACTCATGCTGGCCATCTGCTTCATCACGGCGCGCATTTGGCCGAACTGATGCAGGAACTGCTTGATTTCCTGCGGTTGCACGCCCGACCCGGTCGCGATCCGCTTCCGCCGGCTCATGTCGATGATGTCGGGATCGGCCTTTTCTTTCTTCGTCATGCCGTCGATCATCCCCTGCACGCGCTTCAGCGACGCCTCGGGGTCCTCGCCGTCGGGGATCATGCCGGCCATCCCCGGCATCGACGAGATCATGTTCTTCATGCCCATCTTGGCGATCATCTCGAACTGCTTGCGGAAGTCGTCGAGGCTGAAACTCCCCTTCTCCAACTTCGCCTGCTGCTTCTGCAATTCTTCCTGGCTGACGTCCTTTTGCAGGCTCTGGATCTTTTCGACGATCCCCATCATGTCGCCTTGACCCAGAATCCGCTGGGCCATGCGCTCGGGGTGGAACTCGTCGAGCTTGTCGACCTTCTCGCCGATGCCGATGAACTTGATCGGTACGCCGGTGAGGTGCTTGATGCTCAGCGCAGCGCCGCCGCGGGCGTCGCCGTCGAGCTTCGTGAGGATGCAGGCGTTGAGTTCGAGGGCGTCGTGAAAGGCCTTGGCGACGTTGGCCGCCTCTTGGCCGATCATCGCATCGACGACCAGATACACTTCGTCCGGCTTGCAAACTTTGTCGATCTGCTTCAGCTCGGCCATCAAATCGTCGTCGATTTGCAACCGCCCGGCGGTGTCGAGGATGACGGCGTCGCAGAGTTGCTTCTTCGCCTCGATCACCGCGTTGCGGCAGACGTCGATCGGGTTGGTGGCCTCGCTGTAGACCGGCACGCCGATCTGGGCGCCGAGCGTTTGCAGTTGCTCGACGGCACCGGGGCGCTGCAAGTCGGCCGCGGCGAGGAAGGGCTTGCGCCCCCGGGCTTTCAAGGTGAGGGCGAGTTTCGCGGCGGTCGTGGTTTTCCCCGAACCCTGCAACCCGCACAGCATGATGACGACCGGTCGGTCGGCGCGCAAGGGAATCTTGTGATCGACCGGCCCCATGAGCCCGCAGAGTTCTTCGTAGACGATCTTGACGATCTGCTCGGACGGGTCGACCCGTTCGAGCACGTCTTGGCCGATGGCCTTGGCTTCGACGTTGGCGATGAATTTCGTGACGACCGTCAGGTTCACATCGGCTTCGAGCAGCGCCCGCCGGACTTCGCGCAAGCCTTCGCGGATGTTGTCCGCCGTGAGCCGCCCCCGCCCGCGCAGCTTCTTGAGGGCATCGGATAGCCCTTTCGTGATCCCTTCGAACATGCAGCACCGTGGTCGAATCCGTGCGAAGTACCTTTCGCTAATGTAAGGGGGAGGCCCCCCGCCAGCAACCGGACCCCTGCGTATGGCCCGCATCTTGATCGTCACCGACGCGTGGCATCCGCAGGTGAACGGCGTCGTGCGGACGCTGGACACCACCGTGCGGACACTGCACGCCCTCGGGCACACGGTCGAGGTCCTCGAACCGTCGGCTTTTCCGCAGGTGAGCGCACCCTTCTACCCGGAGATTCGCTTTGCCCTCGCGACGCCGGGTCGCGTGGCCGACCGCATCCGGAACTTCGCGCCGGACCACGTTCACATTTCCACCGAAGGCCCGCTCGGTCTGCTGGCGCGGCGATACTGCGCGAACCGGAATTGGAAATTCAGCACGTCGTACCATACGAAGTTCCCGGAGTATTTGCGGGCGATGGCGCGCGTGCCGGAGCGCTGGACCTACCGGATGCTGCGCTGGTTCCACAACGGCGCCGCGGCGATGATGGTGGCGACGCCGAGTTTGGAAGCCGAGTTGAAAGCCCGAGGTTTCACGGCGCCGATTCGCCGCTGGAGCCGGGGCGTCGATCCCACGATCTTTCGCCCCCGACCTAAGGCGGAGTCGCCGTTTCCGCGGCCGGTGCTGCTCTACGTCGGTCGCGTCTCGGTGGAAAAGGGGATCGAGGAGTTTTTGAAGCTCGACACGGCGGGGACCAAGGTGATCGTGGGCGACGGCCCGGCCCGCGCCGATTTGGCGAAGCGCTACCCGGCGGCCAAATTCCTCGGCTACCGAAAGGGCGAGGAACTCGGCGCCTGCTACGCGTCGGCCGATCTATTCGTTTTCCCGAGCCGGACGGATACCTTCGGGCTGGTCGTGATCGAAGCCCTCGCCTGCGGGCTGCCGGTAGCTGCATTCCCCGCGACGGGTCCCATCGACATCTTGACGCGGCCCGAACTCGGAGCCTGCCGCGACGATTTGAAACTGGCCATCGACGAAACATTGAAGCATGGAAACCGCGAAGCTTGCCTCGCGGAAGGAGCCGGCTACACTTGGGCGCACTCCACCGAACAATTCCTGGGGAACTTGGTACGGGTTTGAACGTGTCGTTCAGAGCGGAAGCTCGAGCGACGTGTTTCGCGAGTCTTGAGTCCAGCGAGAAGTCGCACACCCTTGCGTAGACTCAACGCCAAAACGCTGGACTCAACGCCAAAACGCTGGACTCAAGACTCAAAACACTGCAAAGCCACTAAGATCTCATCAGTCTCAATAGCGTTTCCGCGGCGACGATTGCGAACTCCGGGTCTTCGATGTGCAAATCGAGTTCGATCAATTCCACACCGGCGACCCAATTCCGCAGACTTTGGAACAAAGCCGCGTCGGCCTCCGGCCACCAAAAGGCGCCGCCTTCGACATCGAGAGTCGACACGCCCCGCAACGGGAGCAGGATCGCCGTCGGCCCTTTGGCGGCGCAGGCTTTTTGGGCGATCTCCAACCCGAGGCGGTCGTTTTCTTCCGGAGTCGTCCGCATCAGCGTGAGCAACGGGGTCAGTTCGTGAAAGCGCCGTCCGGCGAACTTCGCGGGGATCGATTCCTTCGGGCCGAACATCACCCCGTCGAGCCCGCCGACGCCGATGACTTGCGGAACCCCCCTCAGCGCCGCGGCCGTCATCCGATCCGGCCCGGCGCCCGCGATTCCGCCGAACAGTTGATCCGCGAGTTCGGCCGTCGTCAGATCCAATACCCCGGCGAAACGCCCCTCCGCGATCCCCCGTTCCATCGCCCGCCCACCGTCGCCATCGGCTCGGTACTCGACGACGGATCCGAATGACGCCCGGGCGCGAAATGCCCCCGCCGCGGTCGTCCCGAACGTCGACGCGATGATGCCACTCGTCCATTCGACCATGCCCGACTCCGGCTGCGCGGGAAATCTCATGCTATGGTAGCGGAAACCATCCCCGACCCGCGGCCCCGCATGCGACCGTACTTGCTGAAGCTCTTGAAGACCGGCCTGCCGACGGCCGCGGGCCTCGGCGTCGTCGGGTACGCCTTCGCGCGGTTCGCGGGGATGTGGTACGTGTCGGAGGCCGGGGGGCGCACGGCCATCGGCGCCAACGACATCGCCGAGGCGCTCGAATGGCGCTTGCCGCTGACGATGGCCGCGTGGGGCTTCGGCCTCGTGGCTCTTTTCGAGGGGATTCTGTCGATCTGGCGGAAACCGCCGGCGCCGCCCATCGCGGTGACCCCGGTCGATGAGACGGAACAACTACTGTTGAAATTGCTGGAAGAAGCGGAAGCGGCCGAGGACGAGCGGCAACGGCTGTTCGCGCTGGGGCAAACGCCGCTGGGGAAAATCGCCGACGCGGACGTACCTTTGCGGCGACCGCATGACGGGCGATCGCGCGAACAGTCGAGTTCGTACAGCAACTTCGTTCCCACCGTAGAAAACGAAGCCCGAACCGCTAAAATTATACCGGTCGAAATGGAGAATCGCAGTTAGAGCCACGGGCTCGATCCGTCGGCCATACGGCTGAAATCCACAGAGCCCCCGCGATGATCGGCGTCCGCATCGAACGGCAAGCCGCGACCGAACGGCAGTCGGTCGCTTGGTTCGACGAGGCTATCGACCCCGCCGCCGCGCGGGTTTGGCCCCGGTGCGAAGCGAGCGAGAGCGACTTCTTCCGCGTCGGCTTCGAGGTCGCCCACGGCGCGGACACGGTCTTTCGTATTTCCATCGGCGATATCCTCGTCGCCAGCACCGACCCGCACGACCGCGACCGGCCCCTCATCCCCGGCATCACCGCGACGCGCTTCGATTGCCAAGGCCGCTTCCTCCTCGACTGGGTCGGCATCACCGAGTTCACCATCTCCCAGCGCGGCGGCGACGCCGATTGGCGCGTGCTCCTCGTTCTCCCGCTCGCGGTGACGGCGGGGAAAATGTTGCACGAAGAATTCGAACAACTCTTCGCCGATCTCGAACGGGAAGCGGCCGAGTTGCTGCTCGACATCCACGGCAAGACGCAGATCGGGTTGAAGCGGGTCCACGGCATGACCTCGGCCTCGCCGATCGCGGCGCTGATGCGGCTGCGCGACACCGTCCGCGAACTGCGCGAAGCGTGGCCGGCACTGGCCCGCCGCCCCGCATCCCGCATGCGACTGACGGCGAGCCGCGAACTGGCGATGGCCGGGCAGGCCGTGTCCGAGGGGACCCTCGCCGAGATCGCCCGCGACCCCGGCATGGTGCGCTACTCCGGCGGCGAATACACCCTCCACGAACACCTGCGCGAAGACCCCCGGCCCGATTTCCGCATCCCCGAACACCGCACCCTCGCCGATTTCTTGCTGCATTTGCAGGGGCAACTCGCGGAACTGCGGCCGAAGCTCGAAACCGAAATCCGCTGGCGCGAGGGGCGGAAATCGTGGCGGAACCACGCCCACGCCGACGGCCAAGCGACTTGGTGGCAGACCGACGACGAACCCCGCATCGAAGAATTGAAACGCAACCTGGCGGAGACCAAAGTCCTCGCGGACACGCTCCGCCGTTTGAGCGCGGCCCCGTTTCTGCCCGCCCCCCGGCCGTTGGTGGCGCAACCGGCGACGACCCCGCGCTTCCAACATATCCCCCACTACCGACGGTTGTTCCAAGCCATCGACCGGCATTTTCAGTCGTTCCAAATCACCTTCGAGACGCAGACGCTGCTCGGCCGGGTGCGCTCGCTGCCGGTGCTGTACGAACTCTGGTGTACGGTGAGGGTGCTGCGGATTCTGTCGCGGGGACTGCGGAGGATCGGCGCGACCGTGCCCGGGGCCAACCTCGTGCGCACCACCACGCTGTCGACGAACACGCAGTTCTCGCTCGACCTCAGCCCCGATCGCGCCGTCGATTTCGAAGACGCCCTCGGCAACCGCGTCCGCTTCCGCTACCAGCCGGAATACAAGGCCGTGCTGTCGGGCGTCGGGCTGCTCGATGGGGCGACACTGCGCACGCCGGACATGGCCCTCGAAATCTTCGCGGCGACGAACCGCGGCCCGACCCCGGACGGGATTCTGATTCTGGATGCGAAGTACACGCACATCGGCCACCTCCAGAAACTGAACGAGATGGGGCAAAAGTACGGCCGCATCGGCGACCCGCGCACCGGCCGCGTGCTCTCCCGGCACGTCTGGGCGCTGACGCCGTCGGAAGCCGGGCACCGGGGCGATCGGACGCACTTGAAGGGCTTCGCCACGACCGACAACGTCGGATTTTGGTCGGCCGATTTCGACTCGACCAGCCCCGTGAACGGCGCGCTCGAGACCCGCCCGACCCGCCCGGGGGGCTACGACCCGCTCAAACAATTCTTGGTGAAGCTGCTCGGCCACGCCGGGGTGGAGTGGGCGGACGGTGAGTTAGATTGATCTTGCGATTATTTCAAACGAAGGCTTTGGAAAAAGATCTTATACAAATCATCTTTTTCGGTGAGACCAGGAGCCTCGAGGCGAAAATAAACTGAGGCGTTGTTCGCGACGAAGTACCAGATGTATCCGTTTATATTCTCGTCGATCGTGTATTGGACTCGCCTACCTTTGAATCCGTCCATCGTGACCGAAAGGCGGTTGTGAAGCTTGCGTGGAAATCCGTTTATGGTCTGCCCTTCAAGCTTGTCGTAAAGTAAATTTGGGTCCCTCAGCAACTCTGCGAATTCGGCGGGTTTTTGATGGAGAACAGAGACTTCAAGTTTCGTTTTCTTTCGCGTTATCGTCTGAAAGCTGTTTAGCAAGGAATAGTCTGTAGAGCTGGTTTCACAACCCAAAAAATGCCCACAAATTACAGCAGTTGACAGGGTTGTGAAACCAGCTCTAGGGTTCTTCAATTCCACTGGTTCGCCACCATCGGTTGAAATCCAAGCGGCGAATTCCGGCGTCTTATACTCTTTCCAACCCTTCGGTGGCGGTCCCAATTTCGGACGATCTGGCGCCGGTGTGGGCTCCACCGGACGGCTTGGTATACCCGGTTGTGAACTACGTTTCGGACTGGTGACCGCGTTCAGCTTCACGTTGTCGAAAAAGATCTTCGCCATTTCATCGGCCGTAGCCCAATCTTGGGCGAAGACCAGCAACGTATAGAGTTGCCCGTGCGCGAAAAACATGCGGGTGTAGCCGGAACCGTCTTTGTCCTGTTGCTTCACTTCTCGAGCGGGTTGACCTTCGACCATAATCGCTTTACGACTGATGATCGGTGCGTCATTTATTTTCTCGAACGCGTCGAATGCTTGATCCCTT
>JAYSYN010000328.1:0-8516 GCA_043727575.1 Fimbriiglobus sp. | reverse complement strand
GGTCGCCGCGCTGAGACTCGGTAACCCGGACTCCTGAAGAATCTCGGAGACGGCTATATTCCGAAAGGAACGACCCGTATTTCAACACCCTGCTAGAGGATGGTGCCGTTGTGTGACCGGCCGATGCACTGGCGGAAATGACCTGTTGCCCTAATCTAAACCCAATGTGATTTGCGGGGTTCCCGATCTTCCGAGTCGTCGCCGATGAGCCTCACCGATGAGCAGATGCGGGAGTTCCGGGCCAAGCGCTACAACGCCACCGTCACGCACCTCGAAAAGCGTCACGACGACCTCCTCGTGATGCGGGTGAAACTCGACAATCCCCGTGCGGCCTACCTCTCAGGCCAATACTGCACCCTCGGTTTGGCCAACTTCGAAGAGCGGGCCGAAGGTTGCCAGCCGGAATCGCTTTCGATCGACGATCAACTGAAACTCGTCCGGCGATCGTATTCGATCAGCAGTTCCGTCTTCCGCGATGGCGATGCGATCCGCGATCCGGCCGACGACGACTGGCTCGAATTTTACATCGTACTGGTGCGCGAGAACCCCGACGGCCGGGTGCCGGCCCTGACGCCACGGTTGTTCAACCTGCGTGTCGGCGACCGGATTTCGGTCGGCGAAAAAATCGCCGGGCACTTCACGCTATCGCCGGTGCAACCGGGCGACTCGGTGATTTTCCTGTCGACGGGCACCGGTGAGGCGCCGCACAATTCGATGCTGGCCGACTTGCTCCGCACGGGCCACACCGGCAAAATCGTCGCGGCTTGTTGCGTCCGGTTTCGCCGCGACCTCGGCTACACCGAAACGCACGACCGCCTGATGAAACTTTACACGCAATACCGATACCTGCCGTTGACGACCCGCGAGGCCAGCCGCACGGGGAAGGTCTACATCCAAGATTTGATCGGCAGCGGGGAACTCGACCAGCACCTCAAAGACCTCGGTGCGACGGGCCTCGACCCGGCGACCACGCACATCTTCTTGTGCGGCAATCCGAAGATGATCGGCATCCCCGCCAAGAGCAAAGAGACCGGCCTGTGGGAATACCCGCAGCCGCCGGGCGTGATCGAAATCCTCGAAGGCCGCGGCTTCCGCGCCGACAACCCGATGCTCAAAATCGAAGGGAACATCCACTTCGAGAAGTACTGGTAACGGAGGTCCGCCTCCCCGCTACCGGATCCGTCGAACCCACTCCCGAGACCAGTCCCATGGCCGACATCGGCGCCACGATCGGCGGGTACAAGATCCGCTCGCTGTTGCAGACCGGGCAAACGTCCCAGGTCTTCGAAGTCGTCGAACCGACGAGCAGCCGGCACTTCGCCATGAAGATTTTGCTGCCGGAGTTTTCGTCGAGCAAAGCGCACCGCGTCCCGCTGTTCAACGAAGCCGAGATCGGCAGCAAGCTCCGGCACGCGAACGTTATCAACATCGTGCGCGTCAGCCGGAGCCCGGAGACGCCGCACTTCGTGATGGAGTTCTTCCCGTCGGGGAGCATCCGCAAACGGTTGCAATCGAAGGATCCGAAGGACAAAGAATTCTTGAAGGAACACGCCCGCAAGATCTTCAAACAGGCCGGCACCGGTTTGGCGTACATGAACTCTTCGAACTACGTCCATTGCGACGTGAAGCCGGACAACATCCTCGTCAACGCGCTCGGCGACACGAAGATCATCGACTTCGCGATCTCGAAGCGGGTGCAGTCCGGCTTCCTGGCCCGGCTCTTCCGCAAGCGCGATAAACCCGAGGGCACGGCGAGCTACATGTCGCCGGAGCAGATCAAATGCGAACTGCTCGACGCGCGCTCGGACGTCTACAGTTTCGGCTGCACCATGTACGAAGTCGTGACGTTTCGCCCGCCGTTCCGGGGGAACAGCGTCTCGGATTTGTTCCGCAAGCACCTGTCGGAAAAGGCGAGCCCGCCGTCGGTGTACAACCCCGACATCTCGGATGAATTCGGGGCGATCGTGGTGAAGATGCTGGCGAAGAACCCGGCCGACCGGTACAAGAATCTGCTCGAAGCGATGATGGATCTGAGGAAGATCAAGAGCGTGTTCAAGTCCAGGCAAGACCCGGAAGAAGACAACCACGGCATGTGATTCGGAGTTGTGGCGACACGTTTTTAACGTGTCGGTAAACGTCTGTGAAATACCGACACGTTGAAAACTTGTCGCCACGATGAGTTCCGATTCGGAGTGTTCCATGATCCCGGTTCCGCTGCCGTTCGAAAACGACATCCACGCCCTCGAAGAAACGCTGGCGAAGCTGGAGAGCGCCGCCGGGGAGGGCGACGAGGTCAAGCGCGTCCGGCGCGAACTCGCGGCGATGAAGCGGGCCAAGTACGCGAACCTCACACCGTGGGAAACGGTCCTCGTCTCCCGGCACCCCGCGCGGCCCCAGACCCTCGACTACCTCGATCTCGTCTTCGAAGAATTCGTCGAACTCCACGGCGACCGCGCCTTCGGCGACGACCGCGCCCTCCGAACCGGTTTCGCCCGCATCGACGGGACGCGCGTCCTCTTCATCGGCCATCAGAAGGGGCGCACTCTGGCCGAGCGCCAGCAGTGCTTCTACGGTTGCACGCACCCTGAGGGGTATCGCAAAGCCCAAGGCAAGATGAAGATCGCGGCGAAATACAAACTGCCCGTCATCTGCTTCATCGACACGCCGGGGGCCTACCCCGGCATCGGGGCCGAGGAGCGCGGGCAATCGCAACTCATCGCCACGAGCATTCTGGAAATGACCGTGCTGCCGACGCCGATCATCTGCGTCGTCATCGGCGAAGGCGGCTCCGGCGGGGCGCTCGGCATCGGCATCGGCGACCGCGTCAGCATGCTCCAGCACGCGTACTACTCGGTCATCAGCCCCGAGGGGTGCGCCGGCATTTTGTGGAAGATCGCCAACGACGAGACCAAACCCCGCGCGGCCGACGCGCTGAAACTGACCTCGACCGACCTCAAGAAATTCGGCGTCGTCGACGACGTACTTCCCGAACCCCTCGGCGGCGCACACCGCAACCCGCGCGAGATGGCGAACACCCTCCGGACGTACTTGGTCCGGACACTGCGGGAATTGGCCGGCACGCCGACGGACGAACTGCTGCAAGCCCGCTACGAGAAGTTCCGCAAGCTCGGAGAATACACGACGCTGGTGGGGTGAGTCATTTCGATTCGTCCACCGGCGGCCCTGGCGGGCAGGGGTGGTCGGCGGCGCAGAGCACCGGCATGCCCGTCATCCCGGGGACGGCTCGATTCTTCAGCACGAGCGGATCTTGGGTCACCGGCTTTTTCGTCCACGAACAACCGACCGGAGCGGCAAGCAGCGCGAGGAGCAAAATTCGCTTCATACTCGGATCTGCCCGTTCCCGGTGAGGATGTACTTGTACGACGTGAGTTCGCGCAGGCCGCACGGGCCGCGGGCGTGGAACTTATCGGTACTGATGCCGATCTCGGCACCGAGGCCGATTTCGAAGCCGTCGTTGAACCTCGTGCTCGCGTTCACGACCACCGCCGCCGAGTCCACCTTCGATACGAACTCGCGGGCCGTCGCCGCGTTGGCCGTGACGATAGCATCGGTGTGCTTCGAGCCGAAGCGCCGGATATGCTCCAGCGCTTCGGGCATTCCATTAACCACCTTCACCGAGAGAATCAAGTCGAGAAACTCGGCGGCGTAGTCGGCATCGGTGGCGGGCTTCGCCTCGGGAATCCGTTCGACCGTCTGCGGGCAGCCGCGGATTTCGACACCCGCCGTTCGCAGGCTCGCAGCGAGTTTGGGTAGGAATTCCCCGGCGACCGCCGCATGGACCAACAGGCTCTCGGTGGCGTTGCAGACGCCGGGCCGCTGGCACTTGCCGTTGAGGATGATGCGCTCGGCCATGTCCAAATCGGCGTGTTCATCGACGTAGACGTGGCAGTTCCCTTGGTAGTGCTTGAGCACCGGCATGGTCGCCTCGGCCGCGACCCGGCGGATGAGGCTCTCGCCGCCACGCGGGATAACGAGGTCGATGCGGTCGTCCATCTTCAACAAGAGCCCGACGGCGGCGCGGTCGAGCGTCGGCACGAGTTGCACCGCTTCGGCGGGCAATCCGGCAGTCGCCAACTCGCATTGCAGAATCGCGTGGAGCGCCCGGTTCGAGTGGGTCGCCTCCTTGCCACCGCGCAAGATGACCGCGTTGCCGGCCTTCACGCACAGCCCGGCCGCATCGACGGTGACGTTCGGCCGCGATTCGTACAGGAAGAAAATGACGCCCAGGGGCACGCCGATTTTCTGCACGCGCAGGCCGTTGGGCCGCACGGCGTCTTCGCGGATTTCGCCGATGGGATCCGGCAACGCCGCGACTTGGCGCAATCCCTCGGCCATCGCTCGAATGCGGGCCGGCGTCAGCGTCAACCGGTCGAGGTTCGCGGCGCTCATGTCGGTGAGTCGGGCCGCGGACACGTCGGTGTCATTGGCGGCGCGGATCGAATCGCTCTGCCGTTCGATGGCCTCGGCCGACGCGAGCAGCCACGCATTCTTCTGTTGGGTCGTCGCCGTCGCCAGCGCAAAGCTCGCCCGTTGGGCCCGATTCGCCAAGGACTCGCACAAGCGTTCCAATTCGAGTTCCAACACTATTTCTCCACGATGTCGTCGAAGTCGGCGATGGCCACGATTTCGGCCCTGGCGATCAGCAGTCGCTTGCGGTTGCGTTTGATGCCGGTGATGACGCACGCCGCGATGTAATTCTCCCGGCTCGTATCCGTATCGCGGAGGTCGTGCAAGTCGGCGTTCTTGAGTTCCAGGAAATGTGGCCCGATGCTTTTGAGGGTGCCCAAGCAAACGAATTCCGCCCGGAAGTCGATGACGACTTTGCGGTTCAGGAATCGGTCGGGGGTCGTCGCGTCGGTCGCATCCACGGCGGGAACCTCCCATCGGAATCAATTCCGCTATTCTAGGATGATCGCGTTCGATTTCCCTCCACGATGGATTGCGACCCTTTCTATGCCCCGCCGTTCGTTCCGCCCCGATGCCCTGCCGGAAACTTTCGTCGACGATCCCGCCGGCTTGGCCGAGTGCGTCGCGCACCTCCGCACCGTCGATCTCCTCGGTTTCGATACCGAATTCGTCGGCGAAGAGACCTTCCGCCCGGAACTCTGCCTGGTGCAGATTTCGACCGCGGAACGGCTCTTCGTGATCGACCCGTACCACTGCGGGCCGGTCGAAGAATTTTGGCGGCTGATGCACGATCCGACCCGCACGGTGATCGTCCACGCCGGGCGTGAAGAAGTGCGGATGTGCCAGTTTTTCTCGGGGAAGCCGCCCGCATCGATCTTCGATGCCCAGATCGCCATCGGTCTGATCGGTTCGACTTACCCCATTGGCTACGCGGGGCTGGTCCAAGAGATTCTCACCGTCCGGCTGAATAAGTCGGATACCCTCACCGACTGGCGCCGCCGGCCGCTGACGGCCTCGCAGATGCGCTACGCCTACGACGACGTCCGCTATTTGATCCCGGCTTACGAACGCATTCACAAACGCTTGAAGAAGCTCGACCGGCTGGCATGGGCCGAGGAAGAATTCGCCACGTTCACGCACTGGGCCGTGGGGAGCGATCCGACCGTCGAGCGCTGGCGCAAACTGAAAGGCATCGGTTCCCTCGGTCAACGGGAACTGGCCCTGCTGAAGGAAGTGTACGGTTGGCGCGACCGCACGGCGGAGCGGCAGAACCGACCGGTCCGCAGCGTCATGCGGGACGATGTGCTGTTGGAAGTCGCGCGGGCGGGGGCTCGCTCGCCCGAGGATTTCTTGCAGATCCGAGGGTTGCCCAAGAGCGAGTTCGCGAACATCTTGGCGGCCGTGCGGCGCGGCCGGGGTCGAACGCTGGCCGACTGCCCAGAGGTGATCTCGCAGGCCCACGAACCGCCGCAGATGGCGACGTTGACCGCCGTACTGTCGGTCGTCTTGGGGGAACTGTGCGAGGAACTGCAACTGGCCCAGTCGCTGGTTTGCTCGCAGTATCACCTCAAAGATATCATCCGCAGCTACACGCCGGGGGGCGCCGCGCCGGACGATTCCCCGTTCGCCAAAGGGTGGCGCCGCGAGACGATTTATCCCCGCTTGCAACAAATGCTCGAGGGGAAGTTATCGATCCGCGTCGCCGACCCGAGCAAAGGCACGCCGCTGGAGTTGACACCGGTTGCAGGTGAGGCGTGACGGAACTCGAAACCGTGAGCTACACTGATTCCGACCGCATCATTCAGGATTCCCCGGCATGGCGTCGCCCCTCAAATGCCCCGCCCCGAACTGCCCGTTTCTGTTCGACCCGGACCAAGTGCCACCGGGGGCGGTGATCGCGTGCCCGCGCTGCGGATTGCGCTTCACCCTCGGCCCGGCGACGACAACTGATCCGGGCTACGGCATGCCTCCGCCGGAACCGGCGTCGGCTTTCCGAGACGATTTGTTCGCTTCGACCGCCGATGAGCCGGTAGCACGGCCCGCGTCGCGCGATCAACGTGGCCGGGTCTCGCAAGCTCGACCGCCGGCAAAATCGGAATCCGAACCGCCCAAAATACGACGGTCGTCCGGGGCGTTGAAAAGTATCCTCGTCGCCGCGGGAATCGTCTTCGGCATCGCGGCCGTGTTCGTCGCAATTTTCGCGCTGTCGCGGTTCAACAAAAACAAACAGTCCATCGAAGAAACCGAGACCGAGCTCAAATACCCCGACCTCAATCTGCGCTTCAAAAAGCCGGCGTCCGACAGCGGTTGGACGCGGCACGACGCGACCCTGACCAGCTTCAACGCGGCGCTTTTCGGATACGTGAAAGGCGACGAGGCGAACCCGTCCGCGTCGATCGTCGGCGATGCCCGCCGGTTCGACCACACGGTCCGAGCGGGCGATCTCAAAGAGCGGATCGACGCGCTGCTGGACCGGCATTTCGACAACGTCACCGAATCGGAAGATCCGCGCGACGACACCCTCTGCGGCCTCCCGGCGACCCGCTATCAATACCGGGCGACCCACAAAAACACCGGCGAGGCGATCACTCTCGAAGTCCACGCGCTGGCGAACAAAGCGATCGGCGTTTGGGTCTTCGCGTGGGCCGCCGAACGCGAATTCGCCGGGCACGCGCCCGCGTTCCAGAACCTCCGCGCCGGCTTGCAGATCGCCAAAGCCGGCGACGTGAGCAGCGAGGTGCCGACGAGTACGAAGACGCACCGTTCCCGCTCGGGTCTCTTCACGCTCAAAGAGCAAGACGGGCTTTGGGCGAAGCAAGAACCGGCGACGAGCCGCGATGTCAACGGAACCCTTTGGCTGCGCGGCACGCCCAAAACCGCGGGGGGCAAGAACAAACCGGGCACCGCCGATCTCGTCGTCGTGGAAATCGAACCGAGCGGGGATGCCAAAGACCAAGCGTTGGAGACCGCCAAACAATCGCTCGCCGAAGGGGAGTCGATCATCGAAGAAATCACGGGGGAACCGACGGGCGATCCCGCGATCGGCGAACTCGACCCGGCGACGCCGGTCACGCGGTTGAAGGTGCGCTACAAAGGCGCGGACGGCGGGGTCAACAAACTCGTGGTCTTCGCATCGGTCGATACCGCAGGCAAGCGGGTCGTGACCTACGCCACCTGCCCCTTGAAAGATCTCCCGTATTGGGAGCAGCGTCTGATGCAAGTCGTCGGGTCGTTGGCGGCGCGGTCGAAGTGATCTATTTCTTCGGTTCCGGATCGGGCGGGATCGTCGACGGCGGCAGTGTTTGGCCGCGCTGCCTGCGCTCATCGGCTTTTTGAATCAGTTCCTCGACCCGCACCGGTTTCGCCGGCACGAGCGTGAGGTTGACGGTGCGGACATCTTCGATCCGCACGGGCCAGAGCACTTCCGCGATCAAATCGAGACCGGGGTAGTCGTACCACTTGGCTTTGAACTTCACCTTTTCCACGAGAGGCTCGTACCCCGGCGCCACGGCGCGGAATTCGTAATAGCCGGCGTAGTCGAAGCGCGCGTCGACGGGGGCCGGGCCGAGTGCGGTGCCGTCGCGGTAGATCAGTGCACCGGGGACATTCGTCCGCACCACGAAGCGGCGGTCGACGCACCCGGTGGCGAACCCGGTGGCGACGGCGATCAGCAACAGCACTCCCGTTTGGTTCGGCATGGTCGGATGGCCCGTCGATTGATCGAATGAGCCGCTGCGATACCGGCAATCCCGGATCGGGTCAAGCCGGGGTCGGGGTGTGGCATCGATTCTTGTTGGATGGCTCGGAGGGCTCAACGGTGGCACCGGTGGCTCGCCGGTGCGTGGCGCGGAGTCGTTGGAGGATCCGAGTCCTCCGGGAACTTCCCCACAGGTCGTCCACGCACCGGCGAGACGCCGGTGCCACCGGGACAGACCCCCGGGGTACGCCCGGCCACCGACGGGGGCACGGCTCGCGGCGAACACGAAGAATCGACGGGAAAGAAAACCGACCCCCGCGGAGCGTCGGCCGGAAAATTTCCGGTGACCCCCCGGTTCGGGGCATTCTTCAGAAGAACACCGCCAATGATC
>JAYSYN010000327.1:0-25538 GCA_043727575.1 Fimbriiglobus sp. | reverse complement strand
GTGTGCAACCGATCCGAAAGGCCGAGGAATTGTCGGTACCCCGCCCCGGAGCCGGGGGCGAAGGCGTCGATCTTGGCCGCCATCACGTCGACATTTTCTACGAGATCGAGAACATTCCCATCGCCGAAGAAACAGCGCCACTGCGGGTCGAGCCTCACGAGCGTCAGGTAGTCTTCGATCCGTTTCCCGGCCTCGGTGAAGACTTGTTTCAACACGGACGGGATCGTCAGAATCGTCGGACCCATATCGAAACGGAAGCCGGCTTCATTCAATTGCGCCGCTTTGCCCCCGAGCCATGCGGACTTCTCGTAGAGCACGACTTCGTAGCCGCGCGCAGCGAGTGTGCAAGCCGAAGCTAAGCCGCCGAGGCCGCCACCGATGACCGCGATTCGAGAAGAACTCACTGCGACCCTCGCTGTCGATGAAACGAATTCAACCTACGGCCACCGCCGACTGCGCCGCCACTTCGGCATCCAACCAAGCGACATCCCGGCCGAAGTCTTGCAACAGCAACCGGGAAGTGATCCTCGCCGATTCGTAGATGACCGGCAAGCCGCTGCCGGGGTGCGTGCCGCCGCCGACGAGGTACACGCCGTCCAAATCTTCGAAGCGGTTCCGCGGCCGCAGATGCAACATCTGGCCGAGGTTGTGGGCGAGATTGAAGGTCGCCCCTTTGTAAACCTCGTGGTCGAATTCCCAATTCGCCGGCGTCAATACTTTCTCGTAGCGAATGCGCTTTTCGATGTCGCCCATGCCGAGCTTGGCCATCTGGCGGATAACGGTGTCGCGGTATTTCTGCTTTTGCTCCGCCCAGTTCACATTCGGGTTTTGATGCGCAACCGGAACGAGGCAGTAGATGGTACTCAACCCGCGCGGCGCCAGCGACGAATCGGTCGGCGTCGCATTTTGAATATAGAACGAGGTGTCTTCGGTCAGCCGGTGGTTCTTCTCGATGTCGTCGAGATTGCCCAGGTAATTCTCGGACGTGTAGATCGAGTGGTGCGGCAGATGATCGTAAACGCCGTCAATGCCGAGGTAGAGCATGAACGTGGAGCAGGAGTATTTTTTCTTCGCGAGTTTTTCATCGGTCCAGCGGCGTCGCAAGCGATTCGGCACGAGCTTCGTCATGGTATTGGCGAAGTCGGAATTCAACACGAGCGCATCGGCGCGGTGTTCGCCCGATTCGGTGCGGACGCCGACGGCTTTGTTGCCCTCGAACAGAATCTCCTCGACGCTTTCGTTCAGCTCGATTTCGACGCCGAGTTCCTCGGCGATCCGGGCCATGCCTTCGGACACAGCCGCGCAGCCGCCATACGGGTGCCACACACCGAAGTCGTATTCGAGGTAACTCAGAATGCTGAACAAACTCGGGCAGTTGAACGGCGACATGCCGAGATACTTGGCTTGGAAGCTGAAGGCCAACCGCGTGCGCGGATCGCGGAAATAGCGCCGGAGTTCGCCGTCGACCGAGGCCCACGGTCGCAGCATCGGGAGCAATTTGATCAATTCCCAGCTCAGCAAATCCTTCCAACCGAGGAACGGGCTTTCGAGTACGGGTCGGAAGCTTTCGAGCTTCACGCGATTGTCCGCGATGAACCGCTCGACATTCGCGCCGTCGGCCGGGTTCAGTTTCGCCACTTCCGCGGCCATCCGCTTCAAGTCGGGCGTGCAGTCGAGTTGGCCACCGGTTGTGCCGAAGTGGACGCGGTACTGCGGATCGAGCCGCACCATCGGGATTTCGTCTTGAAGATTGCGGCCGATGACGCGGAAGATGCTTTCGAGTACGCGCGGATACAGGAAGAAGGTCGGTCCGAGATCGAAGCGGAAACCTTGCTCTTCGATAGCCGAGCAACGCCCGCCGACGCGGGGCATCCGCTCGATGATTTTGACCTTCAACCCGGCTTGCTTCAACAGGAGTGCCGCCGCCAATCCGCCGGGGCCGGCGCCGACGATCAACACCGATTCCGGACGTCGTTTCCGCTTGGATGTGGTCGGGCTCGTTTGGAGAACAGTCGGGGTCATACTGTGTCCGGGACTGGGTCGGTGAGAATCATTGCTCTACTGGTAGAGTGTACGTGTCGGCGAAGTAAAGTTTTCCACAACGAATCTCGCGGGGGTTTTCGGAATGGCACTTTCCACGGAAGAATTGTTCGCGGCCCTCGAGGAAATCCCGCGGGTTTCACTGGCTCATCTGCCGACGCCGCTCGAGGAACTCGACGGCTTCTCGGCGG
This sequence comes from Fimbriiglobus sp., assembly GCA_043727575.1. Taxonomy (GTDB): domain Bacteria; phylum Planctomycetota; class Planctomycetia; order Gemmatales; family Gemmataceae; genus JALHQU01. Next base: position 23,307 of record JAYSYN010000327.1, on the reverse strand, counting down.
CGCTCGGCGGCAAAGTGCGCGTCTTCATCAAACGCGACGATTGCACCGGCTTGCTGCTCGGCGGCAACAAAGCCCGCCACAACGAATTCCTGATGGGCGACGCCCTCGAGCAAGATTGCGACATGGTCGTCTGGGGGGCCAAAGTCCAGTCGAACAATTGCCGACAGACGGCCGCGGCGTGCGCCAAACTCGGGTTGCCCTGTTACCTCTATCTCAGCAAGACTGCCGGCGCTTCCACCGAACCGCAGGGGAACTTGCTGCTCGATTACTTGGTCGGGGCGCACGTCGCCTTCACCGACGCGAAGATCGGTCCGGAACTCGATGCGTACCTGCTCGCCCGCGCCGCGGAGTTCCGCATGGCCGGTCACAACCCGTACGTCTGGGATCGCGATCGCGTCGTCCCGCGCTCGGCCTTGAGCTACGTCGATTGCGTCGCCGAGATCGCCGACGATCTCGGAGCGGAAGAAGTGGAAGCCGCGGCGATCTACGTTTCGTCCGCCGGGGGAACCGGAGCCGGGGTCGCGCTCGGGGCGCATCTGCTCGGGCTGTCGGCGAAGGCGCGTTTGATCTGCCCGATGACGTGGCCGTGGAACATCCCCGAAGCTTTGGCCCGCGATGCGAACTCCGCGGCAGAACTGCTGGGACTGCCGCCGCAATTGACCGCCGCGGTGATCGACGCGGACCAATCCTACATCGGCCCGGGTTATGGATTGCCCTCGAAAGCCGGGCAGGAAGCGCTGCACTTGCTGGCCCGCACCGAGGCGATCCTGCTCGATCCTGTCTACAGTGCCAAGGCGATGGCCGCGCTGATCGCCGACGTGCGGGCCGGAAAATACCCCGCGGGAAGTTCGGTCGTATTCATCCACACCGGCGGCGTCCCCGCTATATTTGCCGATCCGTCGGGTGTGTTGGGATCCGGCCGGTGAACTCTGTCGAAGGTCATCCCACCGGCGGGAATTGCCGCTTCGTCGCGTTCATCGCTTCGTCCAACTTCGCCAAAAACTTCGAGCGGTCTTTCCCGATCATCGGTGCGGGGCCACCGGCGCCGAGGACGCCGGCGAGTCGCAGCTCTTCGTTCAAATTGCGGACCGCCAGCGCTTCGCCGATGTTCCCGGATGTGTAAAGATACCCCTTGCTCGTCACGACCAGCGCCCCTTTTTCCACGCACCGCGCGGCCAGGGGCACGTCGACCGTGATGGCGATGTCCCCGGTGCCGATTTGTTCCGCGATCCAATCGTCCGCCGCGCCGAAACCGAGCCGCACGACCATCGTCACAGCCGGGTCGGCCGGGATACCGATTTGCGAATTCGCCACGACGATCACCGGCCACGCGTGCCGTTTCGCCACCCGGTAGCATTCGTCTTTTACGGGGCAGGCGTCGGCATCGATGTAGAGTTGGAACATGGAGCTTATAATACTACGGTGCTCGACTCACCGCACTCCGAGGAAGTTCCGATGCCAAAATTGACCGTCGAAGATGTCGGGACGTTCGAAGTCCCCGCCGGAAAGCGACTCGTGCTCGGCCTGACCGACGAAGCCGGGATCGATCAGCTTCACGCTTGCGGCGGCAACGCCAAATGCACGACCTGCAAGGTCGAATTCGTGTTGGGAGAACCCGCGACCATGACCGAAGCGGAAAAGGCCGTGCTCGCCGCGAAGGGATTGAAGGGCGTCCGCTTGAGTTGCCAGATGACCTGCGACCACGACATGGCGGTGAAGATCATCAGTCGGTTCGCGGGCAGCGGTCGGGCCGGCCCCGGCAATCGACCGACGGATGCGATAGCGCCTTCGCCGGTTTGGGTCGTGTAGATGGTAAGATCAGACTAGCTGAATCAGATTCATTCGTGATCGACTTGGATTCACCGAATCGAGCATTCCATGAACCTCGCCCGAATCCAACACCGCACTCGCCGGCAGTTCCTCGGGGCGGGGTCCCTCGGCCTCGGGGCCGTAGCGCTCGCACATCTAGCGGGCGAAGCATCGGCGAAGCCGGACGATCCGCTCGCACCCAAGAAGCCGCACTTCGCCGCCAAAGCGAAGCGCGTCATCTATCTGCACATGTCCGGGTCGCCGCCGCACCTCGACCTCTTCGATTACAAACCGGAGTTGGTCAAACGCACCGGGCAGGACGTCCCCGAATCGTTTATCAAGGGCAAGCGGTTCGCCTTCACTTCGGGCGTGCCGAAGCTTTTAGGCACGCCGCGCAAGTTCAAGCAGTACGGCAAGGCCGGTATCTGGATGTCCGACGCCATCCCGAACATGCACGGCCACGCCGACGATATCACCGTCATCAAATCGATGAAGACCGACGAGTTCAACCACACTCCGGCCGAGTTACTGCTGTTCACGGGCAGCGCCCGCCAAGGCCGGCCGGGCATGGGGACGTGGGTCACCTACGGCCTCGGTAGCGAGAACGAAAACCTCCCCGGGTTCGTCGTGCTCATCAGCAGCGGCGTGCAGCCCAACGGCGGGGCCAACAACTGGGGCAACGGGTTTTTGCCGAGCGTCTACCAAGGGGTGCAGTGCCGCAGCAAAGGCGATCCCGTGCTGTATGTCTCCGACCCCGCCGGTATGGACCGCGACACCCGCCGCAAAACCATCGACGCCCTGCGCGACTTGAACGAATTGCAATCGCAAGAGATGGGCCACCCCGAAACGGCGACGCGCATCCAGCAGTACGAACTCGCCTTCCGGATGCAGACCGCCGTGCCCGAGGTCATGGACATCTCGAAAGAAACGAAGCAAACCCTCGAGAGTTACGGCGCCCAACCGGGCGGCGCGAGCTTCGCCAACAACTGCTTGCTCGGTCGGCGGTTACTGGAGAAGGGCGTGCGCTTCGTCCAGCTCTTCGACTGGGGCTGGGACATGCACGGCACGAATCCGGGCGAGGACATCCGCGATGGCCTGACGAAGAAATGCGCCACGATGGACAAGCCGGTGTCCGCGCTCATCAAGGACCTCAAGCGTCTCGGCATGTTCGACGATACGCTGATCGTCTGGAGCGGCGAGTTCGGCCGGACGCCCTTCCGCGAAGGCCGTACCGCGGGCGGGGCGATCTTGGGCCGCGACCATTACCCCGACTGCTACAGCGTCTGGTTGGCCGGAGCCGGAATCAAACGCGGACTCAGCCACGGGAGTTCGGACGAACTCGGCTTCAGCGTCGCCGAAGACAAAGTCCACGTCCACGACCTCCAAGCGACCATCCTGCACCAGTTGGGCATGGACCACACGAAACTGACCTACCGCTTCCAAGGCCGCGACTACCGCCTCACCGACGTCCACGGCAAGGTGGTGAAGGAAGTGCTGAGTTAATGGAGGCTAGGTATGGACTACACACTCGCGCTCGCCCTCTCGGCGATTCTGCTCACTTTGGCCAATCTCTCCGTCCGTCGCCCCGGTGGGTGGACGGTGTTATTCGTCCTCTGCGGTCTCGGCTTCAGCCTGCGCGAGGGGTATTTTCTACCGGTGGGTTTACTCTTTGGATTCTTGCTGCTATTTCACCCGCTCTGTTTCCTACGTCGAACTCGTCGGTTTTACTTATTGATTTCAATCGGAATCGCCGTGTTGATTCTCAACTATACCCATCGGTTGATCCGAAGGGATGAGGCCGAATTTGCACGATTGCGAGAACAGTATCCGTTCGAGTCACTGCAAGACCGTTTGCCGCCCCCGCCGAATGAAACCTCGCCGAGTTTGCCACCGGATTCCATGAAGCGATTGGATCGACTCGAAGACGAGATGGGCTGGCAACGCCATGAATATCGATCGCTTCTGCTGAAGCGGCTGCACGAAGAGAAGATCGGACTATTCCTCAATAGCCCCGGATTTGGATTAGGGAGGATGAACGGTAGACCAACCGAACATGAGCTCTATTTGCCGGATTGGGAAGTGCCAAAGCCTTGGGTGCAGGCATCTGATCCGGTATCAAATTGGAGCACACGAAAAGATTGGAACGATCATCATTATCGCAATGTATTTGATTTTCTCAGTCCCGAAGGCTTTGGCTATTTCAAAGACCGCGAACATGTCGCTGGGTTCCAAGCACATCGCTTTGCCTCATCTCCCGGAGTCGACTCCATCGAACTCGTCGGTCTGCTCCTCCACGAAAAGCCGGTAGCCTACGTCTCGGATGAACTCCCGCGTATGGATCAACTGCGAATGGGGCCGACGCGCCCGCTGAACGATTTCGAAAGTGTCGGCTTGGCGAAATTGCGGAAAGGTGAAGACCTGGTCGTCGAATCGATGTCGTCCAAAATGCGGATGCTCGGTTCGATTCGAAGTACCAAACAATGCCTCGAGTGCCACGGCGGCCAGCGCGGCGATTTGCTCGGGGCCTTTTCCTACATCTTGAAATGAACCCCGAACCGCTGATCGCCTGTGTCGATGTCGATTACCGAAACCCCGGCGCCGTGGCCGCCGGGTTGTGGTTCCGCGGTTGGACTGCCGAAGTGGCCGAGTACCAAGCCACCGCGCACTTCCCCGACGCGGCCCCGTACGAACCGGGTGCCTTCTACCGCCGCGAGTTGCCCTGTTTGATCGGAGTGCTGGCGCTCGGGCCGAAACCGGACGCGGTCATCGTTGATGGATACGTTTGGCTCGCGAACGGAGCGAAGGGATTGGGCGCCCACTTGCACGACGCCCGCGGCGGGGTCATCATCGGTGTCGCCAAGACGCGATTCGCGAGCGCTACTGATGCTATCGAAGTCTGCCGGGGCGCGAGCCAATCGCCGCTCTTCGTCTCGACCGTCGGCATGCCAGTCGAAGAAGCGGCCGCGAGAATCGCCGAGATGCATGGCCAGTATCGGGTGCCGACGCTTCTCAAATGCGTCGATGCGATCGCGCGAGCAACAATCATCGAATGATTGCCACCGACACCTACAATGGCATCAGCAGTCCCGTTCCGGAGCCTTCTCGATGGCGACGCAAGTTTGGATCAACGGCCAGTACCACGACAAACTCGATGCGAAGATCAGCGTTTACGACCACGGCTTGCTGTACGGCGACGGTGTATTCGAGGGCCTGCGCGTCTATTCCGGAAAGGTCTTCAAACACCGCGAGCACATCGACCGGCTCTACGATTCGGCCAAGGCCATAGCGCTGAAGATCCCGATTCCCCCGACCGACATGTTGAAGGCGGTCGAAGATGCGGTCGCGCACAACAAGAAGATCGACGGTTACATCCGCTTGATTGTGACGCGCGGCGCCGGCAGCCTCGGGCTCGACCCCCGCAAGTGCGAACCGAACATCATCATCATCGTCGACGACATCGTGCTCTATCCCAAGGAACTTTACGAAGCGGGGTTGGAGGTCATCACGTCGAGCTACGTTCGCAACCATCCGAATGCGACGAACCCGCGCGTGAAGTCGCTGAACTACCTCAACAACATCTTGGCCAAGATCGAAGCGATCCGGGCCGGCTGCCTCGAAGCGATCATGCTCAACCACAAGGGCGAAGTCGCCGAGTGTACCGGCGACAACATCTTCGTCATCAAGAAAGGCGTTCTGCGGACACCACCGTCCGACGCGGGGATTCTCGAGGGCATCACGCGGAACTTCGTCATCGAACTCGCCGCGAAGGCGGGCATCCCGTTTCGGGAAGAGAGCCTGACGCGGTACGATGTCTACGTGGCCGACGAAATCTTCCTCACCGGCAGCGCGGCGGAAGTGATCGCCGTGACCAAAGTCGACGACCGCGTCATTGGCACTGGCCAACAGGGGCCGATCACGGTCCGACTCCGCGAACTGTTCACGAAGGGCATCCGTGAGTGATCTCGACGAACGCCGTGAGAAACTGCTGGCAATCCTGAGTGCGCTGCCGGGGGCGGTGGTCGCGTTCAGCGGAGGCGTCGACAGCGCCGTCGTGGCCAAGGCCGCGTTCCTCGCCCTCGGCGACCGGGCCATCGCCATGACTTCGGACAGCCCGAGTGTCCCGCGCAGCGAACTCGCGGCCGCGCGGGAACTCGCCGCGCTCATCGGCATCCGCCACGAGGTGCTGCCGACGACCGAGTTCGATAACCCGGCTTACCAGAAGAACAGCGGCGACCGCTGCTACTTCTGCAAGAGCGAACTTTACACGCGCATCCAGAGCAAACTGGTCTCGCTCGGGTTGACGACCGTTTGCAGCGGCGCCAACCTCGACGACATGGGGGACTACCGCCCCGGTCTCACCGCCGCAGCCGAGCACCACGTCCGGCATCCCCTGCAAGAAGCGGGATTCACCAAAGCGATGGTCCGCGAGTTGGCGAAACACTGGGATCTTCCGGTGTGGGACAAACCCGCATCGCCTTGTTTGTCGAGCCGGCTCGCCCCCGGGTTGGCCGTGACGCCCGAACGGACGCTGCGCGTGGAACTCGCCGAAGAGTATTTGAAGTCGCTCGGCCTGCGCGATGGCCGGGTGCGCTACCACGAAGGCGACTTGGCCCGAGTCGAAGTGCCGGTCGAAGACATCGCCCGATTGCTCGACCCGGCGGTCCGCCAGTCGCTGTCGGCGAAACTGCACGACATCGGCTTCAAGTTCGTCTCGCTCGATCTCGACGGCTTCCGCTCCGGCAGTTTGAATCAACTGGTGACGCTCGAATTGAAGGCGCGGTACAGTGGAACGAAACCCCCTCTGCCCTCTCCGGTTTGATCCGCCATGCAACCGCTCCCCGCCCCGGCCGCTCTCGCCGCGTATTTCCTCGAAGCCCGCTCTAAATTGCTCGACGTGGCCGCCATCCTCGACCGTATCCAGCGCGGCCCGGATGCGGACGCGGTCGCGACCGACCCGAGCTTGGCCCGCATCCGCGAAGCTTTGGAATCGCTGCTCGACGGCGACGGCGGACGGGCCGAGCGGCTTCAACAACTCTTCTCGCTCGATTACGATCCGGCTTGGACAATACCAGAACCGAAGTAAAACGCGCCTCGGTCGTCACGCCGAACATGCGACACGATTTCCCCTTTCCCCATCCTGCAATGGATTTGCACGGGCCGGGCGGTACACTGTCGGCAAGCCGCTACCCCGCCCTGCCCCGCCACGAGAGGGAATCATGCCGATCAAGGTCACGTGCTCCAACTGCGGGGGCGTCCTGCACGCCCCGGACGATGCCGGCGGCAAACGCGGGCGCTGCCCCACTTGCGGCAACGTGCTCCCCATCCCGGCGGAAGCCCCGAAGCTCCCGCAATCGGGCGGCGATTCCACCAAAGCCAGCCACCGCCCCGCCTCCTTCGGGGACTTCAACTTGGGGCCGCAGGTTGCACAACCAACGGCCACCGCTCGCGCCGCCCCGGCCGTCGGCTCGGCTCTCCCATTTGCGGATGATGCCCCGGCCTCCGCACGCTCGTCGGTGCCGTCGCTGAACGAACCGGCGGTACCGGCACGCCGTGGACGCGGTGCCGCCGCGACGGTTCCCCCGGTGGATGATCGCCGCCGGCCGAATGATCCCTTCGCCAGGAAATCGTCCGGTACGCCGGACGCCGATGATAAAGTCGCCCGCCGTTGGAAGAAAGTCCGCGGCGGCCTCTGGTGGGTGCGCGCGTCGATCCCGTTTTTCTTGATGCCGATCCTCGTGTTGAACGGTTTGAAACTGTACGAGCAGCTCGTCGCACCAATTCCCGTGCAAGACCCCGGCTATCTGAAACAGGCGTGGCTGACCTCGCAGCAAGAATTGGAACTCGTCGCGGTGATCGCCCCGTTCGCGCTCGGGGTCGTCCTCATCCTCCTCGGCCGATTGGGTGTCTCGCGCGTTCCCCAAGTCGCACAAACTCGGGGTCTGGCCGGTTTTGCGGCCTTGGCTACGCTGGTCGTGGTCTGTTCGGGGGTCGCCATCGTCTTCCCGGTCGTAGCGCTGTTGGCCCTCGGCGAAAAAGATTTGCCGATCGTGGTGCGGACCAACGGCGTCGCCGAATGGCGTCTGATGCTACCGTCCGACAACGAGGGGATCATGCAGCGCCTCGGGCTCATCGTGGGCGCGACGGCGTTCGTTTTGGCCGAAGTGTGGTTCGCCGCCGCGCTCGGCCGCATCGGCACCGCGTTGAACAGCAACCGCTTGGCCGGGCGGGCCACGCGGTACCTCGTCCTGCTCGGGTTGATCTTCGGCGGGTTGGTCGCGACCGGGTCGCTCACCCCGGCGTACAATTTCAACTCGATGCCGCGGGAAGTGAGCACGGATACCAACCGGCTCATCCACGAGCAGTGGGATGCCAAGGCCGAACCGCTGATCGATAAAATCGGGAACGCCCGCGCCGCAGTACGGCCGGCGGCCTTTATATTTGGCGGGTTATTCATCGCGATGGTCTATTGGCGGATGATCGGTGCGGGCCGTGGGGCCGTGCGTGATTGGCTCGAACAGCACGATCGCACCTGAGCGGTTTCGCCGGCGTGGCGCGGGAGGGCACACGATGGCTTTGCTCTTTTGTTGCCCGGAATGCGGGTCGAATTTGCGGGTATCCCGGTCGGCGGCCGTCGCGACGGTCGCCTGCCCGGGATGCCGGGAGCCCATCCACGTTCCGCGGCATACCCATCATCGCGAAGCCCTCCACGATACCCCCGCCGTACCGGCCATCGATGCGGCCCGCGCCCGCGCCGGATTGGCTCGGCTGACGCTCAGCCTTTGGTTGTTTTTGGTCTGCACCGCCCTCGCGATCGTCGCCCTCAGTTTGCGGGCCGCGGTCGGTCCCCAGCCGCCGGAGTACGTGTTCGTCTGGGTCCCGCTCAGCGTGCTCACCACGGTCTGCTGGGGTGTCGGCTTACTGGCCTGTTGGTTCCGGGTGCGGGGCTACCTCCAAGTCCGCGGCGCGGCCACCGCTGTGGGCGTCGATCTGTGGGTGCGACTCCCCGCCGTGGGGGCCGTGTTCACGGGCATCGGTGAAACCTCCGCGATCACGTCGGTGATCCCCTGGCTCGTCGGCCGGACGGTGTTCGAATTGCCACCCGAAATCGCCGCCCTCGCGTTCCTCGGCATTCTCTGCGGACTGATCGGGTTGGTGCTGGAATTCGCGTTCGTCACCGCGATTCACCGCCTGTTGTGGGAAACGGCCGGTTGGCAAGCCGCGAACAAAACCGGTCGGTACGCCGTGACGTTCCTCTTCTCCTCGGTCGCGGCCATGCTCACCGTGATCGCCGGCGGCATTGCGGTGATTGTCCTCGTGGGCACGCCCTCACCACCCCCCGTCGATACCGATATCGCGTCCGCCCCGCTCCCTTTCGAAGTGCGCGTGGTGAGAGCGTTCGTGCTCGGCGGCTTGACGGCGATCACCGCCCTCGTCGCCTATCGCTACGGCCGGTTGCTGCGCTCGACGCGACGGGCCTTGGCGACGCCGCAACCCTACGCCGGACCGATCCCGACGTTGCGGGGATAAATAGATGCCGGTCTCAAGCTCCCTCCGCTTGCGCGAGTAGTTCCTCGGCCAAGCCGAGAATCCCCGCCCGTTCGGCGTCGCTGTGGTTTTGGAGTTCGGCTCCCAGATAATTCCGCACCGTCTCCGCGAACGACCGGGTCCGCTCAACTTCGGCCGGGGCGAGCGACAGCCCCAGCCGACCCCGCTCTTTCCAATCGCGGGCGTACCAACGCGGGAAGATTTCAGCGAGCCGTTTCAGCGTCTCGTCTAGGCTGTCTTTGCCGGCCTCGTAGCGCACGTGCAAGTTCACGAGATCCCTCTCGGCCCCTTCGGTTTCCGCCTGCAATCGGGGTAGATCGGCCTCCGGATCGTCGAGGGTCACCTCGTAAATCGGCGTGCTCGGCACCGGCACGATGCGAATTTCGCCGACCCGGCCGGATGGCCCGAGTTCGAAGACGCAGACCGATTTGCTGTCCGTCGCTTCGCCGAGATCCATCTTCTCGATCGACCCGGAATAGCGGATGTGCTCGTGCCCGAGGAATTGCGGTTTATGGATGTGTCCCAGCGCGACGTAATCGAATTGATCGGCGAAGGTTTGCCCGTTCACGACGACGTCTTCTTGGGGGGTGATGCGGAAGAGCGATTCCCCGACGACGGCCCCGAACACGTTGGCGTGGGCCGCGAGGACGCTCGGCACCCCCGCCCGGTAATTGGGGTGCTTCCGCAGCAGTTGGATCGTCTCCTCGAAGGCCCTCACGAGTAGTCGATTCTTCTCGTCGGGATCGGTGTACTTCTGCCCCTCCGCTCCCACGAGGTAACGCGTCGGCGTCGGGTAGGGCATCAAGAGGAATTGCACTTCAAACTCGCCGCTCGGGTCGCGCAGCCGCAGGAACGTCGGCTCGGCCGCGAGGTAGAGCCGGCCGGGCGGTACGAGGTCTCCGGAGTGACCGGTACCCGGCGCCGCGAGTCCCATGGCGTTGAGGAGCGTTTGGCAGAAGTTTTCGTTGTCGTGGTTTCCCGTGAGGGTGAGGATCGTGCCGCCGCGACCGAGAAATTCGGCGAAGACCTCCTGCCAATGGCGGATGGTTTCCCGCAGGGCATCGGGCCGGGCGAGTTCGCTGAAGAGATCGCCGGCGACGATCAGGACATCGACGGATTGCTCGCGGCAAATCGCCGCGACCCGTTCGACCGCGCGTCGCAGATCTTCGGTGCGATCGATCCGGCCGAGTCGGTCGTTCAAATGCCAATCGGCGGTGTGCAAGAGTTTCATGGGGGTGATATAGCGACTGGATGCGGGCACGAAAAAACTCCGCCGGGAACCCGGCGGAGTTTTTTGCAGCGGGCGACCCGGACGGGTCGACTACTTGCCTTTCGGGGCGCGGAATTTCACTTCGGTGGCCACGTCTTTTTCGCCGGTGACGTCCAGCTTCGACTTGCCTTCTTTCATCTTCCCGAACATTTCGGCGGCCTTGTCGGCTTCGACGTCTTTGTCGCCCGACTTGTACTTGGTTTTGTCGTTGAGCTTGTACGTGATTTCCTTGTCGCCGTCTTTGACTTTCAGTTCATTCTTGTCCTTGTCGTACGACTGGAAGATCACGGGGGCGGCGAGGAGCAGCCCGGCCGAGAGCAACAGGCTGAGGGCGGCGACGATCATCTTGCGCATCGAAAAACTCCTGGGTCTGGGTGCGAAGCCGCCGCGTTTGGCGAAGTGCCACGGGGCGGGTCCGAACCGACGGTGTGACGGCGTGAGTGATTTCACGGAACCGATACCGAAGGGTCAATGCAAATATCCGCGAAGTTTTGGGAACTACGGACATTCCATCACCCGACCGGGATACGGTACCATAACTCTAAACACGGATCATCGAATTCGGTTTCGCTCGGCTCGAGGTTCTCAGCGATGTCTCATATTTCCAAACTCTCGAATCGCTTGACGCTGATCGCGTTGCTGGGGGCTTGCGTGGGGCTCGCCGCCGTAGCGGGCGAAGAAGAGGAAGTCGCGCCGAAGAAGCCGGTTAAGAAGATCGTCGTGGACGACGACCCAGTGGCGCCGGGATTGACGGGAAATTCCATCGCCGATTTGGCGCGGGCTGCGGCCGGCACCGACCACGCGGCGATCAAAAAATATTACGCCGCTTGCGCCGTGCCGCACGACCGACTGACACTCAAAACCGGGCGTTCGGCCCGCATCGCCATCGTCCCGCTGCTGTTCCCGACCGATAAGGCATCGTTCCCCGACCCCTTCGGCGTCGCCGAACTCGATGCGCAAAACAAACCGGCCGAAGAGACCCTCGGCATCCCGATGAACCAAGTCCTCGGCCTGCTGCCCTTCGAACAATACGTCTTGGCAGAATCCGACAAATTGCTGGCGCTCAAAACCCTGAAGCCGACCGACCCCCCGTCGATGCGGGACCGTTTGCTGGCCGTCGAACGAGCGCTGACCCAAGTGCTTTTTTTTCACGAGTCGGCCCTCGAACAAAAACTCCGGCGCGGCGCGGGTTGGGAGCCGATCAAAACCGCCCTCTCGGGCAAACTCGCCTCGGTGCGCGTCGATTTGACGCGCGAAGCGGCCGCCGCGAAAGATTGGTTCCGCATGAAGGAGTCGATCGCGCGATTCTCGGTGCGCTACCGGTCCGATCCGAAGTTGCTCCAACAATTCGCGGCGTTCCGGTTGCTCGAAGCCGAAGACCTCACGCAATCGAAGAATATCCCCGACCTCGAACTCGCCCGCGATCTGCTGCAGGATTTCGAATCGCGATTCCCGAATTCCGGAAACCCGACCATCCCGAAGGTCCGCACCGGCCTCAGCGCGCGGGCCCAAGAATTTTTGAACGACGCCCGGACCCAGTCCGACGCGGCCAAGGCGCGGAACAGTTTGCGGACCGTGCGCTCGCTCGACCCGAATCAGAAGGATCTCCGCGATCTCGAACTCAAGCTCGGCAACACCGGCGACGCGCTCGTCGTGGGCGTGCGCCGAATGCCCGAGTTCATGTCCCCCGGCACGGCCCGATTCGACAGCGAACTCTGGGCCGTGGAACTGCTCTTCGAGGGATTGCTCGAAGCGATCCCGGACGAAGCCCTCGGAGTCGCGTATCGACCCGCCCTCGCGGCGTCCAAGCCGACGGTCAGTCCGCTGGGTCGGGGCGTCGCACTTTTGGGGAACGCCAAATGGAGCCGGCCGAATTCGGGCGTCTTCGACGCGGCCGATCTCGCCGGGACGATCCAACTTTTGCAAGCGAGTCGGCACACCCCCAGCGCGGTCTGGGCCGATTGGCTCGACGACCCCGAACTGAACGCCAAGAATCCGCTCGAACTCCGGGTGAAACTGAAGCAGGGCCACCCCGACCCCCGGACGATCCTCACGACGAAAATGCTCCCGGCCAAATGGTTCTTGGAGCGCAAGCGAGCCGTCGATGATCCGGAATTCGGCCGACTGCCTTTCGGCACCGGGCCGTACATGCTCGCACCCAGTTACCAACCGCCGGTCGTCGGGAAAATTGTGCCGGAGGTGACCTTCGTCGCGGATCCGGATTACGCCAGCCACGCCGGCCGGGCCACGCAACCGAACATCAGCGAGATCAAGTTCGTGAATTTGGCGAACTACCCCGATCCCGTGAACGAGGTGCGTGCGGATCGCATTCACATCTTGCCGGACGTACCGACGAAAGACTTGCCGAAGTACGAACAGCAAGACCGGGCCACCGTGGCCACCCCGGCGGTCAATCGCCGCATCCACTTCCTCGCGATCAATCACCGATTGCCGGCCTTGCAGGACATCAACGTCCGCCGCGGGCTTGCGGCCGCCATCGACCGCGAAGCGATCTTGAACGACGTCTTCCGCGCCGGGCAGAAGCAGTACCACAAGGCGCTCGCGGGGCCATTCCCGTCCGAAAGTTGGGCGGCACCCCGCCCGCTCGGCGGAATGGCGCCGCCGCTGTTTGATCGCGATTCCGCCGCCGGGAAATTCCGCGCCGGCCGCGCCGGCACGATGCAATTCACTCTTCTGTACCCGGAGGACGACGCACTCGCGGCCGAGGCCTGCGGGAAAATCAAAAAGAACATCGAAGACGCCGGGGGCGATTCCAAAGTGACGATCACTTTGGAATCGGTCGCCCCGCGCGACTTATCCCGCCGCGTGGAAGTCGAACACCGCTACGAACTGGCGTACACGACCTTCGACTACCGCGACGATTGGTACGCGCTGGGCTTGGCCCAATTCCTCGACCCGACCGCCGCCGGGGAGAACGGCCGGAATATCACCGGGTTTCTCGACAAGGCGACCAATCCGTCGAACGACGATTCCAAATTCGGCAACTTGCTGACCGGCGCGAAACAATCCCGCGACACCGACGGCAAGCTCAAGCCGCTCTCGCACGATCTCTTCACGCGGTTCAACGAAGTGGTGCCGTTCGTGCCGCTCTGGCAAATCGACCGGCACATGGTCGTCTCGGCGAAGCTCAAGATTTACTTCCCCGGCCGGACGGAACCGGTTCCGCCGCGGCAGTTGAATTCGGGGACCTTCTTCGACGGCGTCGGCGCTTGGAAACTCGACGCGGGCCGGTGATCATTCCAGCGTGAACCCGGTCATCTGGTAGATTACCCGGCCATCGACGGTGAGGAAGCCGTCGGCCGTTAGTCGCTTAGCCGCGTCGTAGGCCTCCGTCACTTCGAGCACGACGACGACTTCGCAGTCGGTCGGCAGCACTTGGCCGCGGTAGGTCCAGGCGTGTTGGCGATTCGGCGCGACGGTCTGCCAACCGCCGACGGGGGATGCGCCCCAACGCTTCCACGCGACATACTTCAAGAGTTGGAGGAACGACTCGACCCCGAGCGAACCGGGCCAAACGGGATCTTGATAAAAGTGGGCTTTGAAGAACCAGAACTCCGGATCGACGGCGATGCGACCTTGGACGAGGCCGAGCGATTTCGATCCGCCCGCCGGGAGATAGCCGTCGATGTGATCGACCATTCGCAGCATCGGCGCGGGGAACGGAGCCCCGTGCGGCAACACTTCATTTCCAACCGTCTGCGCGTAGCTCAGGTACGGCACCTTCGCCTGCGGCATGCCGACTTGGTTGACGAGTGCGGCCTTCGCGAAGAAGCCGAAATACGTCGCACCCTCGTAGATTTTCGATTCTCCGGCGAGGACCAGCAAGTCGAAATGCTGGATGATCATGCCGGCGGAGTTCGAGACTTTGGTCATCGTCACGCGCGTCGTCAGTGTGCCGATGTCCGGTCCGACGGGGATGAACTGCGTCCCTTGCCCGCCGAGGTTGCGGAATGACAAGTCGGTGTCACTGGTGAGCGCCGAACCGCAGTAGGCCGCGAGCCATCCGCACGGTTGCAGGGCGACCTCCAGCAAAATACTGAACGGCATCCGGTCGCAACGGTTCGCTTCGAAGTACCACGCATCCGGGGGCACCGCGTAGAGGGCTTCGCACGAGGCGCCGTCTTTCAAAACGAAGGGCTCGCCCGTGACGGCGGTGATGCCATCGAGGAATTGATACGGTGGCCCCGGCAAGCGGGCGATGACGCGTCCCGCGTCGAAGATGCGATACGGTTCGCCGAAACCCTCCGAGGGTTTGCCGTTGGAATAGGCCATAATTTTGGTGCGATCGTACAAATATGCGGGGATCGTGACCGTTCTCGCAGTCTCCCAGGAGCGTTCCAGTATTTGCCGAGACAGACCGCTCATCCGCAGCGAGAGGTTGGTGATCTCCACAATGGGTTTGCCATCGGCGAACATCAACGCGTCGGCGATGCAGTACGGTTCGGGCCGGTAGCCGAGTTCCTTCACGCTGACTTCGTACGTCACGAGTTTCGTCGAATCGAGCACTTGCCCCCGGCATTTCAATCGGCTTTGAACACCCGGTACCGGTTCGCAGGTCACCGCGCCGTCTTCGCCGATCCAACCCATCCGCATGAGGAAGGTGCGCAGCGTGTGCAAGCAGCACTCGTACATGAGCGTGCCCGGCATCACTTTGTCGTCGATGAAATGGCACTCGATAAACCACTCTTCCGGTTGGATATCGTACTCGGCGCGGGCGAAGCCCAGACCGAAACGACCGCCGGTCGGATCGAGCAGCGGGACGCGGTCGACGAGGCGCAGCATCCCCGCCGGGAGTTTCATCGGATTGGAAAAATTCGAGAATCGCGAACCGAAGGCCCCGGCGATGTCGCCGCGATGGAGTGCGCGCACGCGATCCGCCGTCAAAGAACACGCCTCGAACGGCACGAGGTCTTTCCAATCGGCGGGGCGTTTGCCGACCATCGGTTGCCGGTCGAGTTTCGTGTGGACGATCCCCTGCCCCGCCGCGAGAGCCTGCGCGGTGAAGAACCCGGCGATCCCGTTGGCCATGGTCAATAACGGTTCGCCGTCGATGGTCCCTTCGAAGTGGAACCGGAACAACCACGAGTCGGCTTGCCGAAAGAATTCGTCGATGCGGATGTCGTATTCGATGCGTTCGCCGATGCGGGGGAGCTCGCGGTGGAACGTGACCACGGCATCGAGTAAGCGGTATACGGCACGGCCTTTCGTTTCAAAATCGATGCCGAGGAACCCGGCGAGGAGCAGGTCGGCTTGGCCCGATTCGACCGCGATGCTCGTCGGGCAGCGGCCGTTGTCGAGGTACCAGCGATCGGCGCGAACGGTATGATTCGTGACGACGCGGCCCCTCGCCATCGACTTCGGTTCGCCCTCGATCGTCAGCACGCGATCGACGAGCATCAACGGCCCTTCGGGCAAACGGACGCGCGTCGGGAATTCGTCGATCTCGGCGAACAGCGGCCCGAGAACGCGGCCGATTTTGCCGACGGCGTACTCGGTGCATTGCTCGAAGGTCAGCGAGCGCGGCACCTCCATCGGATCGACCGCCACGTCTTCGATCCCGACTTCGCCCAGCAAGCGCCGGATCAATTCGTTTTGAAACTGCATAGTCGCGATCGAACTCCGGGTGAAGCCTTGTTGAACGCGCAAGAACACATCTTGGGCTTCGGCGATGGCGGTTTGCGTCGAGCGACTGCCCGCGAGAACCGGGAGAACGGTCGCGGCCCACCCCGGGATCGCGGGCGATTCGATAGTCGCACGGGGTCCCGGCGTTTCCACCAAACGCGGTGCCGGCGTCGAGACGAGCGAATCGGGCGACTCGGATCGGATCGGCGGTCGCACTCGCAACGGCGGGGGTGTCGGCACCGGTTTCGGGGTCGTGACCAGTTCCGGAGGGAGAGCCGGCACCGGCGGCGTCCGGTTGACATCGACCCCGTGCGAAGTTCGACCGACCGGGATGGTGACGGTGCGCTTCGGAGGGTTCGACTCGGTCTCGGGAGAACCGAAGAGTGCGCCGAGATCGACCGGATACCGTTCTGCGATGAGCGAGCCGAGCAAGCGCAGGATATTCGACGGGGCATCTTGCCGGGCGACCGAAATGGCTCGGGCGAGGTGCGCGCGGCCGACCAGCGATTGGCCGATCATCCGCGTGCAGGAGTTGCCGGGGCCGACCTCGATGAAGACTCGGACGCCCTCGCGGTAGGCGGCATCCAACAGCGCCGGGAAGTCGAGCGTGTTCACTAAACCGGCGGTGATCGAATCGGCGGCGTCAGCGCTCGTCGCGTCGTACGGCCGCGCCCAGGCCCCGCTGAAAACTTGCAGGCCCGGGATCGCGGTCGCCGGCAGCGTGTGCAGTTCGCGGTAGGTTTCTTCGACCGGCTTCCCCGCTTCGCAGTGGGCGAGCGTGACCCCGGAGAGCGCGAAGAAACTTTTGCCCAACTCCTTCGCCAACTGCTCCACATCGGCGCGGAGGCCGCCGATGACGCACTCCGTCGGCGTGTTCACGATCAGCAAAAACGCCTTTAAACTCGGGCGGAGGTGCGACGACACATCGTCCGGTGTGGCCGAGATGATCCCCGAAACCCAATTCACTTCTTCGAGGTCCCACTGCTGCCGGGCGGCGTCGTAGGGCGGTCCGAGGTCGGTGCCGAACAAACTCGACGCATGGATGCGGCGGAACATTTCATCGCGGTCGGTCCAGACGCGCAGGCCGAACAGACTCGACGATTCCCCGAGGCTCAAGCCGATACCGGCATCGGGCTTCACGCCGTGTGACACGAGGGTGTCACTGACGAGCGAGCCGAGGGCGACTTGGCCGAAGAGAAACTGTTTCGCGGTGGTGTCAGTCGGGAGGAACTCGGCCCAAAATTTGTCCGGGGCGTACTGCCCGCGCAGGTGGAGATTCTCGGTTTGTTGCTTCCGGAGTACCTCGGGGAAGGCGGTACTCAGGTCGCGGCCCATGCCGGGGAAGTGGTTCCCCGAGCCGGGGAAGACGAACGCGATCTTCCCTTTCGGGCCGAGCGGGACGGGGGAATAGAAGACGCGATCCCGCAAGCTCGCACGGAGTTCCCGACCGGAATCGCGCGCCGTCGGATCGCCGATGCACTCGGCCAAGTAGTCGATCTGCTCGAGGAGTTCGACCCGGCTCCGCGCCACCAGCGCCGCGCCGAGTTTGCGATTCGCATGCGGCGGATTCGTGCGCCACCAGTCGCCGGCAAGTCCGGCGATGGTTCCGGATTCTCGGGATTTCAACCATTCGGAGAGCGAGGTCAACTTGTGCTGCAGTTCGACCGCCGTGCCGCCGTCGATCGCGAACAAGCCTTCGGATAAATTCGGCGATACGGAAGGTGGCGCTTTCGATTCGAATTCTTCCAACACGACGTGAACGCACGAACCGTCGGCACCGGTGGCGGCGAGCGCGGCCCGGCGCGGTCCATCCCGATCGGCTAGCCAGAATCGCGGCACCCGTGCGGAATAGAGTGCGTCGCTCGGCGCAATCCGTTCCGGCGCGGGCGTCGCGGGGAGGACCTTGTGGTGCAGAGCCAAACCGAGTTGCACGAGCGAGACGAGCGCCGACGCGGCCCCCGCGTGCCCGAGTCGGGTGCGACTCGCGGCAAATGCCAACGGGAAGGGTCGTTCGGTCGTGCTCAGCAGCGCGCTCAACGCCTCGGCTTCGGGTCGGTCGTCGCCCTCGGCGCCGGACGCGGCCCCGTCCAGCAAGTCGATACTCGCGGGGTCGATCATCGCATCGGCGCAGGCGCGCACGAACGAAGTGGCGTACGCCGCGGCATCCGTCCCGAGTGCGGTCGGATCGCCGCCGGTGGACGTGCCGACGCCGCGGATCACGGCGTAAACGCGGTCGCCGTCGCGCACCGCGTCGGCCAATCGCTTCAACACGACTGCGGCCGCGCCCTCGGCGGACAGGGGCCGGGCTTCGGTCGCCAGCAGTTGTCTCGGATCGCCGGCGAGGTCGACTCCGCCGACGACGGCGCGGTCCAGTTCCCCGCGCCGCAACGCGCGCACGGCGAGCGCGATCGCGGTACCGGCCGAGGTGTCTTCGCTGCAACAGGTGAAACTCGGCCCGCCGAAGTGGAACGCCCGCGCAATCCGACTCGCCGCGATGCTGCCGAGGGCGCCCATCGTCCGGTCGGCCGTCAAAGGCGGGAGTTCGGCGTCGCCCGCCCAACGCAGGTTGTAATTCGTCGTGTTGAGATCGAGCCCGAGTCCGATGAACACGCCCGTGCGGATGTCCGATTCCTCAATCCGCTCGTTCGCCGGTGCCCGGCAATCGTCCATTGCTTCGGCGGCGACGTGCAGCATCAGGAGTTGTTGCGGGAGCATCTCCTCCAATTCGCGTGGCGGGATGCGGAAGCGGTCGAGCGGCGCGTCGATCGACTCGATGAAGTACCCGATGGGGGATGGAGACGGTGCGTGATCCCAACCGTTGAGTTTCCGTGTCGGCGATGGCGCTAACCCACCGCTGAGGGAGCACGCTTTCAATTCGACCGAAGTCTTCCAAGGACCCACGTGGGCACCCACGCCGACGATGGCGACGGGAACATTGTCCGGTTCTGCAACAACGGGTGGCGGAGCATCGAACCCACCCACGACAATCGGGGCGTGAATTCCGGCGAATTCCGGTTCGTATTCTTCAATCAGCAAATGGGCATTCAC
Organism: Fimbriiglobus sp.; assembly: GCA_043727575.1. Taxonomy (GTDB): domain Bacteria; phylum Planctomycetota; class Planctomycetia; order Gemmatales; family Gemmataceae; genus JALHQU01. The sequence goes on along the minus strand of JAYSYN010000327.1, from coordinate 3,992 downwards.
GCCGCCGAAGCCGAAGCCGCTGATCGCCGCGCGTCGCGTGCCCGCACTGTGCCATTCTTCCGCTTCCTTCAACAGCCGGAACGGGCCGTCGGCGTACTCGAGCTGAGTGCTCGGCGCATCGAAGTTCGCCTGCGGTGGCAGGGTTTTATTCTCGATAGCCAAAAGCACTTTCGCCAGCGCCGCCGAGCTGGCTCCCGTGAGCAAGTGACCGACGGTCGATTTCACCGAGCCGATGACGCACTGCCCCGGCTTCCACATTTCCGATTTCCAAAGCTCGCGCAAGCTCTCGAATTCGACCCGATCCCCGACCGGGGTGCCAGTCGCGTGGCACTCGATCATGCCGATGTCACTCGGTTTCCAGCCGGCCATCGCGTAAGCATCGCGCATCGCGCGGAGTTGGCCATCGCTCGACGGGGCGAGCAAATTGCCCAGGATGTCGTTGGACAGACCCCAACCGCGAATGACGGCGCGGATGTCATCCCCGTCGCGCTCGGCATCGCCGAGTCGTTTCAGAACGAAGATTCCGGACCCTTCACCGACGACGAGACCATCGGCCGTCGCGGAAAAAGGCGAGCACTTTCCGGAAACCGAGAGCGCCCGCAACTGCGAGAAGCCCATCTGCGTGTAGAGGCAATCGGGTCGCGACGCGCCGCCGGCGAGCATCGCATCGGCGCGCCCGGAGACCAATTCGTCACAGGCGAGTTTGATCGCGTACAAACTACTGGCGCAGGCGGCGTCGAGCGTGAAATGCCCGGCGCCGAGCCCGAGCGCTTTCGCCAAGAGTCCGGCCGGCAACCCCGCGACGTAGCGGTTCCACGGATGGACCGGCGCCGACTTCGGAACGAGGAAGCTCCGGGCGAGGTCGGACGCCTTGTCCGTCGGCAGGCAGATGTTGCCGAGGATGACGCCGACTTTGCGCCGATCCAGGTCCGCCGTCCGCGCGCTCTTCCACGCCCGGTGGCCGACGTCCAAGACGAGGTGGAACAGCGGGTCGAGTTCGGCGATCAACTCCGGCGGCAATCCCAGCCCCGCGATGTCCGGCTCGAAAGGATCGAGGAAGTAGCCCCGGGTGGAATAGACCGTATCCGGGTTCGCCACGCGCGGGTCGAAACAGCGATCGGGCGGCAGCAACCAACGTCCCTCCGGCACCTCGCGGGAGCAGTCGACCGCCGTGCGGACGTCCGTCCAAAATCGGCAGGGGTCGGATCCGGAGCCGGGGAATCGGCCGGCCGACCCTACGATGGCGATACTCGGGGGATGTTGGTTCATGGAATGAGCTGCGTGCTACGCCTTCGCGCGGGGAGACAGTTGATTGCGGCGGAAGGCTTGGTTCAACTGCGGGTCGATGACGCATTCGTAATCTTGAATCTGCGCGATCACGGAGCCGTCGGCCGGGTCGAGGTAGTCGATATCTGCGCGGGCGTACGTGCCGCTGTCGCGCGTGATGCGCACCCGCACGAGCACCGGGTCGGCGGTGAAGGCGCGACGGTATTGGCGGTAGCGCCCGGCAAAGCACGGCAGCGACCCGGCGCCGTGCTGCGCGTAGCTCCAGAGGATCATCATTTGGAAGCTCACGTCGAGGACGAGCGGATCGGCGACCCACGCGTTCCGCAGCGGTTCCGCGATCCACTCGCCCGGGACCGGCGCGGGGTGGACACTCGCGGCGAACGCGCCCTCGGCGACGCCTTCGATGCGTTCGATGCCGCGCAGCTCCGGCCCGTGGAAAAGGAAGTGCCGGTAAACTTCTTCGAGCGGATGCGGGTACGGTTGCAACTCCGGGACGCGGTTCGGCGCGGGCGGCTTCGGCAGCGCCGTCATCAGCAAAACCTCGGCGCGGGAATGCACGATTTCGCGACCGTCGCGGCGGCGCCCGCGCAACTCCACCGGCACGAGGAAGTTCTTGTCGCTCTTCGTCCCGCGCCCGGCGAACGCGCGCACGGTGGCGGGCGCGGCCTCGTCGATGAGGATGCCGTTCGTCACGCGCATTTCGTTGAAGCCGTGGAAGAGCAGGCCCGGGTTGCCGTGCAGCGCCGCGTGGGCGAGCCATTCCATGTGGAGCGCCATCGGGAACACCGCGCGGCCGTCGATGACGTGCGAACGCAACACGGGGTGGGTCGCCAAGTCGATCGTGCGTTCGAAAACGGCGGTCATTTCGGGCGGGGTTGCCGCGGTTGCGTTCGGCGCCGGAACCTCGACTCGCGGGACCGACGCGATCGCGCCGCTGGGTGCCGTATGGCCTTTCGCGGGGCGGAACTTGCCGAGGGCGACGACTTCCGCCGCGCGGCCGGACAGATTCAATTCTTGAATGACGAAGAGACCGCCTTCGGCGAGCGGAATCATACCGATCCCTTCGCCCTCGAAGACTTTCCGGAGGTTCGCGGTCACCATGCCGCCGTCCCATGGGCCCCAATTGATGGCCGCAACGCGCGTGTTCGGCCTCCGCCGCGATTCGATTTGGGCCGTCTTGTTCAGCACTTCGTTGGCGGCGGCGTACGCGGCTTGGCCGATGCGGCCGAAGCGGGCCGTGGTACTGCTGAACAAAATCAGCAACTTCAATTCTTGGCCGCCGAGGTGATCGAGCAAGTTCCGCAAACCGTCGACCTTGGTGGAATAGACGGTATCGAATTGCTCGGCGGTCAAATCTTCGATGCGCTTATCGGCGAGCACCCCGGCCCCGTGGATCAGGCCGGTGACCGCGCCGTGTTTCACTTGGATCTGATGGAGCAAATCGGCGACTTGACGCGAATTCGCCACGTTGGCGACGAGGTAGACGACCTTCGATCCGGCGCGCTCCATGCGTGCGAGGTTGGTCCGGATCTCGCGCTGCGCGAGCGCCTTGTGGTACATCTCCGAAACACTTTTGGGCGTCGCCGTGGCCCCGAGGTGCTCGGCGATCACTTTCTTCAAACCCGCTTCGTCGGTCGCGGCGGACATCCAAGCAGGCTCCGCCACGGCGGGAACCGGTGTGCGACCGGTCAGAATCAGCGTCGGCTTGTAGGCCTCCGCGAGCGCGGCGGCGACTTCGGCCGTCACGCCGCGCCCGCCGCCCGTGATGAGAATGACATCTTTCGGACCGATGGGGACCGGCTTGCTCGACGGCTTGCGCACGGTGCGGGCCAGCTCGACCGTGCAGCGGTGCGATTCGCTGATCCCGACTTCGACGGGTCCGATGCAGAGTAGCTCGTCGGCGATGGCCACCGCCGCTGCCGCGAGGACTCCGCGGGCGAAGTCGGGTGCGAGGTCGATCGCTTTGCACGCGACATCCGGCCACTCGTGCCGGGCCGTTTTCACCAAGCCGGCGAAGCCGCCGAGCGCGGGGTTGGCGTTCACCGTCAGGTCGATCAAACCGAAGGCGCCGTCGAGCTGAACGACCGTCCCGAAGAACGCCGCGCGGCCCGCCGAACGCAGTTTCGGCGCCGCGGCTTGCGCCCACAGAAATGCGGTCCGGTTGATCGCCGCGACCGCCGCGGTCGGCGGGATCAGCACCAAACCGACCGGCAGACCGCCGGCCGGGATCGGATCGGTCCAAGAGTACAGTTCCGGCTCGAGTTTGCGGCTTTGGAATTGGGCAACCAATTCGCGGCCGAGGGAATCCTCTCCCGAGACGATCCACACCGCGGAATTCTCGGGGACCTTCAATCGGGGCCGGGGAGCCGCGAGGTCGAGATCGACCGCTTGCAAAATACTGCGGTCGATATTGCCGAGGGAAGCTACCGGGGCCGCCGACCGGTTCGCACTCGCGGGCCCATCGATCGTCCGCGCGGGGAACGGGCGTGGTTCCACCGGCAACGCGGGGGTGATTTCGGGCATCCGAATCGCCGAGATCGGCTCCGTCTTCGGTACCATCACCGATGCGATCCCGCCTCCGGTCGCCAAGAAATCGGCGACGTCTCGCAACGTGTGCAACGCCCCGAGGTGTTCGGGTTTCACGACCGGCGCGGACGGGAGCTTGTCTTGGAGCGCGCTCAGAATTTCGACGCGTTTGATCGAAT
>JAYSYN010000326.1:0-25678 GCA_043727575.1 Fimbriiglobus sp. | reverse complement strand
CGAAGTGCTCGGGCCCACCGTGGACGACCCGGTGCCCGACGGCCACCACGCCGTCCAACTGGCCTGCGAGTGCCAGCGCGTCGAGCCAATCGGTGGCGACATCGTCGGGGTCGATCCGATCGAATCGGGGAATTCATCGGTTTTCGGAGTACCCGCACCGAAACAGGCGAAGTGGAACGCGATCAATCCGTTCAGGTCGGCACCGTCGGGCACATCGGTCGCTCCGAAATACCCGGCCGCCGACCGGCTATCTCTGCGATCCGCCAACTTGGCCCAATCTTGACAGACCGAGGCCCCTTGCGAACTCCGCTGGCGACCCAAGGGGTCATTCGGCTGGAATGCGATGCCGTGGCCCGCCGTGAACAGGACGCCCGGCGTCTCGCGACCCCCCAGGAGTTGACCGAGGCGGGCTTTCGTCGCATCGCCCGCGACCGAAGCGTTGAAACTCCATCCCCAAGAACCCGGAGTGTTCTCGAGCGAGGCTCGGATCGGCGGGATCAACATCGAACTGCTGAACTGAGTCGCGGGGTCGTGGTTCGGGGCGAACCAGGCGACCGATCGCGGCCGAACCGCCGACTTGGTTTCCGCCTTTACAATCGCATCCGCGTAACGCTGAAACGCCCCGAGATCCGGTTGATCCTTCCCGTCGGCAAGCCAAAGCCGCCCCACCGCGTACTCGATGTCGAGTTCGTACTGAAACCGCCAGGGGATCGCCCGGGGTGATCCGACGAGGAGCAGGTAATAGGGAATGCCATTCGTGGCGGGGTTCGCGGGCTGACCCGAGCCGACCCCGAAGCGTTCGAGGAAGTCGCGTTTACTCTCGTTGGGACGGTACCCCTCGGCATCCCGGAACACGCGGAAGTATTGCCCCGCACGACCGAGTCGCCGCTCGAGCAACGGGCGTAGTTCATCGGCGATCGCAGTATCCGCACCGTGCGCGAAGATGATGCCCCAGCCGGTCTGAGCGAGGTCGCCGGGGTCGAGCTCGGGATCTAACGAGAATGGCCGTTTGGCCTCATTTGAAAGGCTTACCGAAAGATCCGCGGTCGCATCGGATTTCAAAAACGTGTCGGACTTCGGAACGATGGATCGAAATAAATCGTCGATACTCGCCGGTCCGGCGAGGTAATCTCCGGTCGTCCCGTTGATCCCCGTCAGCTGGAATGGTGAAAAATCGGGCATCGAAAAGCCCCGCATTGATCGGGTGGAATGGCGATTCTGGAAACGAGTCGTTCCGACCGTGCCGAAGGATTTTCCTCAAAATTATCCGGACTTTTCGGCATCTTTCCGCCGTTGTAGCACTGCATGGCTGGACACTCTGAGCATCGCATCACAATGGAAACGAGTACGTCACCTCGGAGGCCCAAGCCTGGCTTAGCAGTTTGGAAGTGAACGGCCAGTGTCGAACTATCCCACACACTGATTTCCTCGCGGCGGTTGCTTGTAGAACAGGAGAACAGGTGACTCCATAAGAGATTTATTTTCAATCATTTACAACTAATTTGCGATTTGTACACTACGGTGCAATTAGTTAGTAGTGGATGTCGGGACTGTCGGGATAGCCGCTTCCCCACAATACCGATTTCCAAAAGCTCCCATCTTGGATGGCGAACGTGTATCCGGAACTCGAATTCACCTTTCATTACCAAAGCGAGACCGAATTCAAGCTCTCGTTGCAACACCGCAGTAGGGTCGTTGGGTCGCCGGCGTACAGCGTTGCGACGATCGAGTTTCGTCCGTTCGAGACGCCATTGCTGCTGAACGACCCGCCCGCTTACGGTTTGGCATTGGGCAAAGCTCTCTTCGACGCCGACGTGCGAATGTTTCCGAAGTGCCTACGACCAAGTTTCGGCTCGTCGAATGCGCGTCGTGCTATCCATCGATGCCGACGCGAAGAAGCCCCACCACTTGCGTTGGGAAACCCTTCGGTTCTCCGACCGTTAAGACCCCGCCAAGTCCGTGTGGTCGATCGGCGATCAGCGCGTGATGTTCTCGCGAGCTGGTTTCACAACCCCAAAAAGGCTCACAAATTACAGCAGTTGACAGGGTTGTGAAACCAGCTCGCGGCATTTATTTAGCGATGACAATCACAGTTTCGGACTCCGGCCCAAAGCAATTTGCAACCGTTGATCGTGGTTTCCGGGCCATCCGATCTCGCCGACAAGATGCGGGTCGAAGTCGCGGAGGAATTGAAACGGGCCAAAAAAGGCTTGGAGGGACTGAAGACCCCGAAAATCTTGCCTCGGACAGCCGGGCGGTCACGTTGGACGCGCTGAAAGAATCGATCCGCGACGTCGTCGATGTGCTCTATCTCGTTTGCCGCGGCGCCATGGTCGCCTTCACCTCCAGAATGAAATGGCACGAGTCGCAATATTTCCGGGACGAGCTAATTGGGGCCTTCAAAGGCTTGGCCCATGTCCCCGGCCAAAACAAATTCCAAGCGATGCTTACTTGCGTCACGTCAAAGCTACAGGAGCCAGGCTTCGTCAAAATTCTCTGGGGCGTTGCCATCCGATCAGTTGGAACCGATGCTCGACGAGCTGTTGAATCGGTTCCGTATGTCCTAAATTTGGGAGCCGGTCGAGCGTATGGGTTGCCGACGAAATGCCAACTGCATGGCACATGCGGACCCCGTGTGTGCACAATGCCGACGCCCTGCGAAACACGAATCCACCCGATGAAAATCAGGGCGATCCACACGAAATCGATGCGAAGGCCACGCGGGGGAATGCGGCTCAGCTAGGTGCGGCGACTGGTTCGGCCTGCCTACCCCCGGCGGACTCGGCGCTCCGCCTGAAAGCGGAACACCGACCCCTCCGGCTTGTGCCACGTCCGGCTATACTCACGGCTCCTGGCCGGGAGGCTCACCCATTTCTGGGGTGAGTTGCCAGGTCACCTCCGCCAGCTCCCGCTCGCAGTCCGCGACCGGCAGTCCGACCTCAACCGCCAGCGCGGGGAGCCGACTCGGCTGTTCCCCCCGGAGCAGGCCCGCCGCCTCATCCGGGGTCAAGGCTCGGAGCAGCCGGGCCACGCGTCGGGACCGGTCCCCCCCCGGGCGAGTTGACGGGTTGCCGTTCGAGCACGTCGGCCCGGTCCTTCACGCGGCCGACCGCCTTTTCCCGGGGGGCGTTGCGCTCCGCGTCCGCCCAGAACTCCCGCTCCAGTTCGTCGATGCCCCGCCCGAACACCCGCTCGCAATCCGCGTCGAAACTCCCAGGTCGCACGCCGTTGTAGAACTCGACGAACTTGTCCGCCCCGTACCGCCGCAGCAGGAAGTCCACCAGCGCCCCGCCCAGATCGTATGCGTAGCCGGTCCCGATGTGGTATAAGTCCGGGGCAAGGATCGAGCGGAGACAGTGAGGGGGTGCCCCTCCACCCGGTGAACTCCTTGCGGGCTTTCAGGGCGGTCGTGGCGAGCGGCTCGGGGTGCCCGTCCACCGCCACCGCCCACCCCTCCAAGAGCAACATCGGCGGCTCAGACCCCAGGTCGGAGAACTGATACAGGAAGGAGTGGGCGATTTCGTGCCGGTCGAACCAGCCGGCCGGGCTGGCTTCGCTCCCCAGGGCGACGCTGTTGATGCTCATGCCGTGCATCCCCAGCGCCCGCCCCCGGACCCAGTGGATCCGGGAGTGCTGGCGACGGCCGAGAACCTCTTCCAACCGGGCGAGGTGGGCGTCCATCGCGGCGGCATCCCCGGCCGGGTCGGTGACGCGGTCGTCGTGGTACATGACGATACGGGCGGTCTCGACGCGGTGCGGGTACCGGAACCGAGCGTGAGTCTTCAAGAGGCTGACGGCCCCGGTCCGGCCGATCTTATGGCCCAGCGTGTTCGGCAGATTCTTGCGGCCCTGCTCGAAGAACATGTAGCCGACGAGGAGTGCCGACAGGAGGACGGGGGAGAAGCCGACGAGCGCCCACCCGAGCACAGCTTGTCGTCGGGGGCTGCGGACGGCCCGGACCAGTCCGACGAGGAGTGCGGCGAACCCTGCCAACACTGCAACCCCCTCGGACGGCAACCATAGCCAGCCGACCGTGTCGTAGACGCCGAGTTGGTACTGGATCCACAAGCTCAGTACCGCCGCCCCCCATCCCACCCACGACACGGCTATCAACCGCCGCAGCCAACGGAACGGACGAGCGGCGGGCAGTGCGCCTGAAGGGGGTGAAGTGTTCGCCGGGTCAACGATTGCCATCCGCGTCTCCCCTCCCTCGCCGAATGAGGCGTTCAGCGGAATCGGGTCCGGAGTGTCCGGACCTCTCTCGATTCCGTCGATTTCCCGGCGACACCGATTCTGCTGCAACGGCGAAGAGTTAGGCAGAATGACGACGAACCACCAATACCCTGCGACGGCGTCATTCGGCCTCAACTCAAAGTTAGGCAGAATGACGACCCGGCAAACCCCTTCCGGAATAGTGCGGACAGCAGGTTATGCCGCCCCGCAGACTCGAGTGCAGCACTCGGTTGCTCCCGCGAGCATAACCCCGCCGTCAACCCCCCGCAAGCCTTTTCCCGGCCAGCCACCCGTCATTCCTGCCTAACTGTAATTCGACAGAATTAGTTCTGCCTATTTCCGCTGGCTGTTCTGTCTAATGCAGAATGCACGCGACGGTGGGAGCGACGTTGCTCACGCTGATTTCAGCAGCATCGTCGATATAGGTGCGGGTGTCAATCAAACAACGTCCGAACATCCTACAAATTCAAAAACCTCATAACCGCCGAAGTCGTCAGATCGACCGTAAGGGGAGGACGCGGCTGCCGCAGTACATCGAGCGGACGGAGGATGCTCCTGCTGATTAGTCCGGAGCGGTTGCGGCGGTTCTAGCGATCGCGGAAGTGCGGACTTTGTTAGACGGAATGACGGGCCTTTACCGCCTAAGGCCGTTAACGCGCCCCCAGCAACTCCCCCAAGCGGTTGTTCTGCGGGTAGCTGTGGCCCAAGTGTTGGCGGAAGCCTTCGGCGTACTCCACGCCCACCGCGGCGCCTCGGGAGCGGGACCACTCCCGCATCGATTCGACGAGGTTGTCCACGCCGTGGTGTTTGCGGAGCCAGGCGCGCTGGCTTTCGTGGTGCGCGAGCATCTCGGCTTTCGCCCCGATCGTGGCGGTGATGTCGATCGAGAACGCGGGGGCGATCGGGCGGCCGAAGATGTCTTTGCCTTCGAGGGGGTCGCAGTAATAGAGGTGCGGGATCGCGTCGAGGGGGCGGCTCGCTTCGGTGTGGCCGGGGCGGTGCAGAAAATTGGCGATCGGGGCGGCGAACGTGGCGGCGCGGACGAGCCGGCTGGTCTGTTCGTGGTCGAGGTGGTAATCGTCCGGGCTGTGGGTCAGTACGAGTTGCGGGCGGACGGCGTTGAGCAACCGGCAGACCGCTTCCAATTGGGCATCGCAATATTGAACGCGGAGGTCGAGGACCTCCAAGCAATGGTAGGTCGCGCCGATCGCGGTGGCCGCGGCGGCGCCTTCGGCGCGGCGGATCGCGGCGATTTCATCGGGGGCGTGCTCGGCGGATCCGCAATCGCCGGCGGTCATGGTGGCGATGCGAATTTCGAAACCGCATTCGTCGCGGAGCCGGGCGAGGGTCCCCGCGGCGAGGAACTCCGCGTCGTCCGGGTGGGCGAGGATGGCAAGGGCGACGGGCGGCATGGGACTCATCCTCCCGGCGCTCCGGGCAGGGGCTGCGGTACGCCGTCGGGCAATTGCGGGGGTCCCGGGGGCGGCCCGACCGGTTTCCGCATCAGGCCTTCCTTGATCTTGGCCGCGTCGAGGAAGCCCGGGTTGATCCAAGGCACGTCGCGCCGTTCGCTCGCGTAGCCCGTCAACCACGCGTATTTCCCGCCGGGCAGGACGCTCTCGCGGCGCTGCGCCGCAGCGGGGTCGATGCCTTCCAAGAGCGCCAGCGCGATCAGGGTGTTCGCCTCGGACTCGGCGAGGTCGGTGGCCAGTTCGCGGTCGGCGCTCGCCGCGCCGATGAGCGATTGCAGCGCAGCGACTTTCCGGTCGTCCGCGAGCCGCTTCATCAATTTGGCTTGGAGTTCCGCCGTCGATTCTTGGGTCGATTCCGTGCGTTCGCCGTTGTGGAACGCCGGGTACTTTTGCAGGGCGACGCGCCATTTGGCGTTGGCGGCCACGAATGCTTTGAGGGCGCCGGGGATATTCGCTTTCGCGTCTTCCCGAGCCGCTTTCCCGATGGAAATGCGGGCGTCCACGAGTTCGCGGCTGGCCTCGGCTTCCGTGGAGGCCAAGAAGTACGGGAAGTTGCTGACCGATTGATTCTGCTGGTAGTAGATGAGCGCCTTGCGGGCTTTGACCCATTCTCGGCGAATGCCCAGACCGGCGAGTTGGTCGTCGGACAGGTCGGGGGGAATACTGCCGAGCGGGCCGAGCGCCGCCGTCTTCGCGGCGTCTTCTTCGTATTTGCGGCGCTGGCCGGGGGTGAGGATCAACCCGTTCACGCGGCCGTAGTCGGCCCACATCGCGTGGGCGTCCCGGTAGGTAGCCAAGGCCGAAACCGGAACCGACGAGGCGTTGTCCGCGGTGAAGGTCGAGCCTTTGGCGGCGAGGGCCACGTGCGGGGCCGTTTCATCTTTGGCGAACCACGCGTTCGTCTTTTCGACGGCGTCGTCCGGATCCCAAGTCGTCGATTCGTCGAACCAGCCCTCTTTGAGCAGGAATTCGGCGAGGTACGTCTGCGCCCGCGACGGGTGCATGCGGAACAAGATGAGCGCCGGCTTCGTCGGGATGCGGTACTTGTATTCGTCGTACTCCCCGCGGCGCGGGGCGGCGGCGGGTTCCCCGTCCACCGGCGGCGCCACGATCGACTGCGCGTATTCGTACCAAGCCCGCGCGGCGAGGAACGCGTCGTAGGAATCGTTGGTCTCGTCCCGGCCCGTGAGTTCGCGGCGCGGGCCGTTGAACACCGGCGGGAAGATCGGGAACTGGCTTTCGTCCGCCACGAGGCGGTCCCGACGCTCGGGACTGGTGCTGTCGATGTCGTAGCGCGTCGGCACTTGGCGGTTCGTGCGGAGGAAGTCGACGACGGCCGCCGGCGACTTGCGGTTCAGTTTGGTCTGCAACCGCCGGACGAACTGCGGGTTGGCCTCGCAGAAGGCCCGGAACTTTTTCTCATCGACCCGGCCTTTGTCCATCAGCTCGTCCGGGTCCCGCTGCGAGGGTTTCATCGCGCTGATTTGCATGAGGCTGCGGAGGACGTCGACTTTGTCCGAAACGCTGAACTTGTTCTGGTAGTAGAAGCCGATGGTGAAGCGGATGTCCGGCGAGCCCACTTTCCAATCTTTGTCTTCGCCGCCGCGGTAGACCTTCGTGTTGCGGCGGTCGCCCTTCGCGAGCAGGTCGATGCCGCGGGCGATGTAGAAGTACATGTCGCCGAGTTTGTCGTTTTCGACCGACACGTTGTACGAGATATTCCAACTCTGGAAGAGCCACGGCTGGATGAAGTTCGGCTGGAGCTCGGTGACGATGTTCACGAGGAGTTCGAAGTCGTGGTATTCGCCGCGCTTTTGCTTCTCGATGGCCTGGCTCCAGAGGACCGTGATGACGATCCCCTGCAAGCCAAGCATGCTGTGGCGGGCGGCGCTGCCGGCGACTTCGGGATCCCCGCTGTCGAGTTCGCGCAACTCGAGGGTATCGGCCTGCTTCAAGATCGGCAGGCGCGCGGCCCGGTCGTCGAGGCGCCGGCTCGGCTTACCATCTTCACCGGCCCGCGCCGCGTTGCCGAACGGCAGGCCGATCACGCCCCGCCAGAACATGCTGAGCGTGAACAGCGCGAGGATCAGGCCGAAGTAGGTGGCCTTGCGGATGGTCGCCCGGCGGCGCAAGTTATCGGTCATGGTTCGCACCTTCGCCAGAGTGAGTCACGGTCACTACGGATTTCAAAACATAGAACCGCGGAGACGCAAAGACGCGGAGGATAACATTTCTAAAACAGACTACTCCGAATGTTTCGCGTCCGACCCCTGCAACTGTGTATTCTCTGCGTCTCCGCGGTTCAAATTCTTGCTCCCGGACCGAATCAAGCGGCCACTTCCCGCGAGCGCAACATATAGAAGCCGAGCAAAAACCACGGGAACAGATACCCGAACAGCGAGAGCAGATTCATCACCATGGCTTCGAGGGGGATATTGAACCCTTCCGAGACGAACGGCGTCCAGTTGAAGGCGTCGATATCGGGCATGAGGTTGAAGACGCGCTTCATCAGCCAGCCGAACATGTTGTCGCCGAAGAGCGCGGCCCGCTGCATCGCCGAGCCGTCGTCTTGGGCCGTCGATTGCTGCGCTTGCACGAGCTGATTCGCCGACCCGAGCGGCCCCTTGACCCCCGCGACGCCGTTGAGGAACGTCCTCAGCGTATCGGCGAACATCCCGACCAAGAAGAGGAACGCCGTGGATAAGAACGTGACCACGCCGGCCAAATACGTACTGATGCAGAGCGCCAAGCCGATCACGATCATCACGCGGCACCAGAGGCCCAGGGACGACTTCAGGTAGTTCCAGCCGAACGATTGCTCTTTTTCGAGGACGTACAAGTCGCCCTCGGCCATCCCGAGCAATTGCGAGGTGCTCGTGCATTTGACGTAAACCTTGAAGCGCGGCGGCGGCTCTTTGACTTTGCCGGCGTCGTCTTTGACCGCGGGCGGCGTCTCGGAGGCATTTTTGAACAGCGCGCTCGGCACTAAGATCAACTCGGGTTGGTAATCGTAGACGTTCTTCGTGCTGACCTCGAAGAAGCCGTAGTCCCCCGCGAGTTTGTTGGCGACCTCCCACTTCTTATCGTCCTTCTCGTCGGACTGGCCGGCCATGATCGCGTCCATGCTCGCCGTGAGGATCGAGATCGGTTCCGGGTAGTCCAACGGGTCTCCGCCGAGCTTCTCCGCGAGCAATTTGCGGGCGTCGTCCGCGTATTTCTTCTCGAGGTCGCGGTAGTCGTCCGCCTTGCCGCCGATCTTTTGGGCCATGGCCGCGCGGGCGTCGTCGCCCAGCGGTTTCCAGCTCCAGTCGCCGGTGCCGGTGTTGGCCACGGCGGGGGCGAGTTGCTCGTTCTGCCAGCTCACGATGCGGATCTTCACGTCGACGCCTTGGTCGTCCACCCCTTTGCCGAGGCGGAAGATATCGAACGTGAATTCGACGGGCACGCGGTCGCCCTTCGCGCTCAGCAGCGAACTCGGCACGTGGTCGAACGACCAGACGGCCCGCTGGCTGCTCCGCGAGTCGCCGGCGATATATTTGCGGTAGTTGAATTCGCGGCCGGCGTCGATCCCTTCGATCTCGCCGCGCCGCGATTCGAACGCCAGCTTGCCGCGCTGGGGCACGCGGGCTTTGAAAGTTTCCGACCGCGCCCGTTCCGAGATGTTCTTCGAATTGATGGCCGATTCGATCAGCAGCCAGTTGGCGACCGTCAAGAACAAAATCGCGAAGGTCGCCAAGGCCCCGTAGCCGAGGAAGCGCCCCAAAAGGATCTCGAACCGTTCGACCGGCTTGGTCACGATGGTGTAGATGTTTTGATTCTTCACGTCGCTCGGGAAGGCGAACGACACGAACCCGGCCGCCGTCACGAGCATGACCAATTGCAAGAAGCCGGACATGACCTCGACGCGCAGGCGGAGTTCGTCGGCCGGTTTGCTCGGGAGGAACCAAGCGATCGGGAATAGGATCGGGATGAACACCAGCAGCACGACGACGACGATCCGCCGGCGGTAGACTTCGAGCACGGCGAGTTTGGCCAAAGCGAAGATCCGCCGCCAACGCAGCTTCACGATGCGCTGGGCGAAGGGCGTACTCGCGGCGATCATCGAGAAGAGTCCGCCGAACATCAGGGCGAGATCGACCGGCTTCTTCGCGAAGATCGGCGGCTTGTACTTTGTGAACCCGGTCGCGTCGCCGATCGGGGCGTCCTCCGGCTTCGCCCCCATCAGCAACGTGAAGTAGCCGGCGTAGCAGAGCAGCGCCGCGACCGCCGTGAACAGCATGAGGCTCGGGACGTTCAACCGCTCTTTGGCCGACGGGGACTTAGCGCCGAGGATCGCATACAGCAGATAGATGCACAGGCCGGCGAAGACAAACCCGCCCGCCTCGCCGAGCCACGCCTGGAACAGGCCGGGGAAATCGGCGAACGTGAACGGATCGCGGTCCAGAATCAGCAAACCGAACAGCGGATCAGCCATAGCCGGGGTTCTCAGGAAAGCGCCGGCGATTCGCCGATAGCGGTGTTACGCAGGCCGTGCGGGTCGGGTTCGCCGCAAAGCGCCCCCGGAGGCGGGTCACCGACCTGTAGGATAGGCCGCCGGCCTGTCCGAAACGCAGCGGCCCCGGGCAGACGGGCGTCGGTGGCACACAGGCAAAACCAGCCGTCCGCCGGCCTGTCCGAAACGCAGCGGCCCCGGGCAGGCCGGCGGGGGAGTTTCGCCGTTCGCTCCGCGAACGGTTTGGGGCGGACTCAAGAAAAGAGAATTTGACCGCGTCTTTTGTGGGGGCGGACCTCCGGGCCTGTCCGATACTTGGTCGCCGCTATGCGGACAGGCCCGGAGGCCCGCCCCCACAAAAGACTCGATTCCAAGCCCTTCCGGGCCACGCAATTTCGGAAGCGTTTTAGGAGCGGAGAGTCCGAGTGGGGTGGCGTGAGCCCCATGCGATGAGGGAGTCACATCGCTCCGATTCCACAGGGAGCTGATGCCCCCGCTCGGGCTTTGCGAGCGGGCGGTCCCGGCGTTGTTCCAACGCGATTGTTCCAGCTACCCCCTCGGTTCGACTCGGGGTTTTTTCGATTCCAAATGCCGCAAGTCATTGATGGGCAATCGGATCGGCCAACCCCAGCGCTTTGGCTCCGATTGTTCCAATTCGTCCAAACTCTTCCAAAGTGGGGTGGCGCGCACCCGGTTGGAAGAAACCCTCCGGACCTTACTCCCCCGCGTCCGGCGGCAGGTAGCGGCGGCCGGGGCGGGCCTTCGATTCTTCGATGATCCGCAAGAACAAATCTTCGAGGGTCGTCGTCGGGTGGCCGATGGTTTCCATCTTGCCGCCGTGCTTCTCGATGACGGCTTTGAGGTCGCGCTCGAGTTCCGTCGTGATCTGCACGCCGCTGGCCTGGACTTGCAACCGCTTGGCGTCTTCGACGAGCTTGCTGACCGCCCCCTGTTCTTGGAGGTCGCCGTTGTGCAGAATCGCGATGCGGTCGCAGACGTCTTGCACATCGTCGAGGCGGTGCGAGCACATCAGGATCGTCTTGCCCTTCTTTTTCAAATCAAGGATCAAGTCTTTCATCCAGCGCGTCCCGAGCGGGTCGAGGCCCGAGGTCGGTTCGTCGAGGATGATAAGGTCCGGGTCGTTGATGAGGGCTTGGGCCAAACCGATGCGCTGCCGCATCCCTTTGGAGTACTCCCGCAGAATCCGCTTTTTGTCGGCGCTCAGGCCGACGACATCGATGAGCTCCGCGGCCCGCGTCCGGCGGACTTCGGCCGGGATGTCGAACAGCCGGCCGTAGAAGTCGAGGGTCTCTTCGGCATTCAAGAACCGGTACAGATACGATTCTTCCGGCAGGTAGCCGATGCGTTCATTCTTTTCGACCTTCGCAGCGGGTTCGCCGAAGACGTACCCCTCGCCACTGGAGGCGAAGAGCAAACCAAGGAGGAGTTTGATCGTCGTGGTCTTGCCGGAGCCGTTCGGCCCCAAGAGGCCAAAGATTTCGCCTTCTTGGATGGTCAGGTCGAGCGCATTGAGGGCGGTTTTCTTCTTCCGGCCCCAGAAGTCGCGGTAGACTTTGGTCAGGTTGCGCGTTTCGACGACGTTCGGAACAACCATCGCATAGACCCACTTGCGGGAAATCGAGCCGGTACGGCCCATACGCCCGGCGCGGCCGACGGGTTCGCCCGCCGCTGCAAATCGCGGCCCACCGCAACCGACGACGCGGACCCGCCGATGGACCGTCTTCTCGACGAGGCAGCGCGAGAGCGTGTTCCCGCGGATGGTCGTCGCGGCCAACTGGCAATTTATTCCGGACGTAGCGGCGAATCGGGTGCCCGGATCGACCGTTGCGACCGAACCCTCTCAGCTATCCGGCACTTCCGTCCGATTCCCATTGTTATGCCAATCCGTCCTCCCCGGTGGCGGCCTGTCGACTTCGTACTCATTTCGCAGGTGACCGATGTCCCGCTTCCTCCGCGCCTCGGTTCCCGCCGTCGCGTTCGCTGTTTTCGGCTCGGCTGGAAGTGCTTCCGCACAGGAAATCGCCCCGATTGTCCCGTTGGCGACCCCGGACAAACTCCCGGCCGCACCCGGCGACTTGGCGGTCCCCGCCCGCCCCGCTGAGGCCGTTCCGTGCCCGGCAATTTCGGAGGTGCCCGCGGCGTTCGATTTCAAGAATGTTCCGCCGGTGCGGCCGCAGCCCCGGCAAGGGAATTTCCCGATCCCGCCCACGGGGCCGGGCTATTACTCCATTTTGGATGCGGTGCGGGGTACCCCAGCAAGGCCCCGCCGGCTTACGGCTATGCTCGTTTCGGCCTGATGGCTCAGTCGAGCTTCGATCTCGATTTCCGCTACCTCGACAAACCCGGCAACACCGAAACCGATTTCTTCGACCCGCTGAAACGGATCAAGCTCGGCGACGACTTCCTACTGAGCCTCGGCGGGCAATCGTGGATCCGCCAGATGAACGAGTACAACAGCCGAATCGGGCCGCGGGATAACTCGTACACGCTGACCCGGCAGCGGTTGTACGCCGATTTGTGGTTCCAAGACCGCGTCCGGTTGTTCGCCGAAGGAATCGCGGCGTTCTCGAATTCACAAGATCTGCCGTCGCTGCCGATCGATCAGACCGGGTTCGATTTTCTGAACTTGTTCTTGGACTTCAAACTCGCTGACGTCCTGGGCAAGGCGGCCTACCTCCGCGTCGGCCGGCAGGAGCTGCTGTTCGGTTCGCAACGGCTCGTGTCGACGCTCGATTGGGCCAACACCCGGCGGACCTTCCAAGGGGTGAGTGTTCTGCGCACCGGCGAGCAATGGGACTTCAACGCGTTCTGGGTCAAGCCGGTGGTGCCGAAGACGAACCAACTCGACTGGTCCGACAACCAGCAGAACTTCTCCGGGGGTATTCTGACATACCGGCCGAAGAAAGGGCAGTCGATCGACCTGTACGATTTCGTTCTGACGAACAACAACACCGTCGTCCAACGCGGCATCCAGCGCGGGGACTACACCATCAACACACTCGGCGCCCGCTACGCCGGGGATCAAGACGGCTTCTTGTGGGATTTCGAATCGGCGTTGCAACTGGGGCGGCAAGCCAAGCAGGATGTCGTCGCGGGGATGGCGACCGCGGGGGTCGGGTACAACTTCAAAGACAAACCGTGGAACCCGACCTTCTGGGTCTACTACGACTACGCGTCGGGCGACGGCAGCCCGGGCGGCGGTCGGCAAAACACCTTCAACCAGTTGTTCCCCTTCGGCCACTACTACTTGGGCTGGGCCGACATCGTCGGTCGGCAGAACATCCAAGACGCGAACGCCCACCTCTACCTCTACCCGACGAAGTGGTTGACACTGAACGCCCAGTACCACGCGTTCCGGTTGGCGAACAAGCGGGACGCGCTGTACAACGCGGCCGGAAACGTCATTCGATTCGACCGGACCGGGAATTCCGGTCGCGACGTCGGCCAAGAGGTCGACATCATCTCGAACTTCCACGTGAGCAAACACGCGGACATTCTGGTCGGCTACTCGCACCTCTTCGCGGGGGACTTCATCAAGAAAACGGCTCCGGCAGCACAACGCAGCGGGTTCGACACGAGCCTGTTCTACCTGCAAAGCGAGCTACCGCTGGTGATGGCGAATTGAAATGTGGGCGAAAGGCGGGCCGCGTGGCCCGCCTTTTTTCGTGCGCACCGGCCACGCCAGTGCGGCCGGGCCGATTATTCTGAATGTGAGTCCCCCGCCGATTGCATCGACCCCTCGGACAATCGCCCCCCGCAATTCCTCCGGTACTGCTGGTACGATCGCGGCCGATCAACCGAATCTATCGGTACCCCCGGAAAAGGATATCCGAGGTACCTCTCTCACCCGATTGATTCCTCCACGGAAGGTATCGCCGCCATGAAACGGATCGCAGGACTCACGCTCTCGGGCCTCCTCCTCACGGGGGCCTTCGCCCAAGCCCAAGCCCCGGTCGTCAAATTCGGCACCGGCGAATCGCCGTTCGGTACCGCCGTCAAGGTGCAAACCCCCGCGCCGGTGCCCGCCCCGATGCCGATGGCCATCCCGACGGCCCCCGCCGCGCCGGCCGCCGAAGCCCCGAAAGAGGAAGAGCCCAAGAAGGAGGAAGACAAGTTCTTCCTGCAGAAGCTGCTCGAAAGCAGCCCGGCCGGCCAGACGCTCGCCGGCAACGGCTGGAAGATCTACGGCTGGACGCAGGGGAGCTACAGCACCGGCTCGAATCGCAACAGCAACCTGCCCGTGCCGTTCATCGACCGCGCCCGCGATTTCTCGCTCAACCAAAACTGGCTTCACGTCGAGAAGGCCATCGACACTAGCAAGAAGGAGTTCCAGATCGGCGGTACGGCCGACCTGATTCTGCCGGGCACCGACTCGCGCCTCACGATCTCGCGCAACCTCCTGTCAGGCCAAGTGCGCCGGGGCGAGCAGTACCCCATCGACTTGTTCCAAGGCTTCGTGAGCCTGTTCTTGCCGAACCTCGGCAGCCAAGGCACGACCTTGCAGGTCGGTAAGTTCGCCACGCCGTGCGAATACGAAACCGTGCAGGCCATCAGCACGCCGTTCATCTCGCGGTCGTACTTGTTCAACTACAACCCGTTCACGCACACGGGCGTCAACGCGATCACCCCGCTGAGCGACGACTGGACGATCTCGAACGCCCTCGTTTTGGGCAGCGACAACTTCTTCGGCGATACCGCCCGGGCGACCTACGTCGGCTCGTTGAAGTGGGCCCCCAAAGAGAGCAAAACGTCCGTGTTGTTCAACACCGTGATCACCGATCCTTCCTTCGACGTCGACCACAACTTCGCCTTCTACAACCTTTACAACCTCCAGGTCATCCACAAGTTGACCGACAAAACGACCTATGTCGCCGACGCCACGTACTCGCACATTAACAACGCCCCCGGCATCGGCTTCGCCAACTGGTACGGCTTGGCAAATTACCTCCTGCACGACGTGAACGACAAGCTCCAACTCAAGGGCCGCGTCGAATTGTTCAACGACGAGCAAGGCTTCCGCACCGGTTCGAAAGGGCTTTACACGGCCGCCACCGCCGGCCTGACGTGGAAGCCGGTGCCTTACGTTTACATCATGCCGGAAGTCCGCTACGACTACAATTCGGGCAAGAACGCCGGGCCGTTCGAGGGCAACCGAGATTTGTTCACGGCCACCATCGGCGCGATCGTCCGCTGGTAAGCGGATCCTGGAAAATTAGAAAAGCCACCCGAGCTGTCTCGGGTGGCTTTTTTCGTTTGCGCGAATTCCGGTAGTGGCCTATCAGTGTGTTGACGCTTCCCGAATTAGTTCTTCCAACGTCCATCGGTGACCGGTCAATCCGGCCTTCATCGCCGGGGTCATCTTCAACGTCTGATGCACCCGACAGAAGTTATAGAAAGCGAACTGGAGCGCCAGCGCCAGTTCGTGGTTCTCCCACTTTTTGCTGAACGCATTCGTCAAGCGGGTCATGCGGCGATTCTGCATCCGAATCGTGAGGTTGTGCCGTTCGACGTGCGAGGTCGAAATCTTGTCGGGATCGGGGTTCCCGTTGCGAACCGTCTTTACCGTGCCGTTGACCACCCCCGGCGAATAGCGGCCCTCTTTCCCGTCTTCTTTCGTGGCGAACGTCTTCACAATCTGCGCGAAATCCGCGTTCGGCAGAGCGGCGGGAATCGCCGTGGCGTAGGGCTTGAATCCGTCGGTGCTGACTTGGAAGCGGCCCGCCGTAGCGAGCGCCAGCTTATCGGCGAAGTAGGCCGTGTCTTCCGGAGTGCGGGTGCCGAGATGCCACGCGAGCATGAGCTTCGATTCCCGCTCAATCGCGGTGAAGCAGTAGGCGTCCCCGGCTTCCACCAGTTCGGGGTGCTTGAGTTGCCGGGTCTTCTCTTTCATCCCGACAAAGCCCCAGATTTCGTCACACCGAACGTCCACGACGGGAAGCCCGTGGATGCGACCGGCAAGCATCAACTCGCACCGTTCGCCGACTTTGATGATGAGGTCGAGAACGGTGCCCCGGTTGACCCCGGACAGCCGAGCAGTCGCACGGATCGACACGCCTTCCAAGATCATGTTGAGCGCCCGCACCGCGTCTTCCATCGGAACCCGCATGTTTCCGAGCGGTGACACCGGGATGTCAGTGACGGTCTTCTTGCAAGTGGGGCACTGCCAGCGTTGGTTCCCCTTCCGATCCTTCCCGAACTTGCGGGGTTCGACTTGGCAGATGGGGCAAAGCATGGGAACCACTCCGGAACGCCGTCAACACAGTGGTAGACATATTACTAAACCGGTTTGGAACATGGAAGCCCAAATCCCGGAATATCGACATTTCGGGATTGTGTCCCGCACGCCGATACTTTACAGTGCATTGAGTGTCATGGAAGACCTAAACAGGGAGACTCTCGGAATGCACGGCCCGATACCTTCCCCTGGCGACTTCATTCGCGAGGAACTGAAAAAGCGGTCATGGGCGCAAGAAGACTTGGCCCAGATTCTCGGACGCACGGCCACACGGATCAGTCAGTTGCTCAAGGGTAAGCAAGATGTGACCCCCGAAATCGCGGTCGAACTGGAGACTGCTTTCGGAATCCCGGCGGCGGTGTGGCTCCAGCGGGAAGCCGAATACCGGCTTGCCCTGATGAAGCCCGAAACCGCCGACGTTCGCAAGAAGGCAGCGCTCTACGAACTGGCACCGATTCGCGACATGGAAAAGCGCGGATGGATCAAGAAGACGGCATCGGCGGAAGAGCTTGAATCCGAGTTGACCCGGTTCTTCGGTGTGTCCGATTTATCGAGTCCGCCGGTGATCCCCGTATCGACGCGACGGACGGTAATCATGGCAGAACAGAGCGACCTAAGCCCCGCCCAACGAGCATGGTGCTTCCGCGCTCGCACCTTAGCATCCGAACAAATAGTGAGCCGGTATGATCCGAATAATTTTGAAGAATGCATCCGCAAACTTCGCCCGCTGGCGGCATTCGCTCCCGAGACTCGCAAGGTCGCTTCGGTGTTATCGAGCTACGGCATCCGCTTCGCAGTGGTGGAACCTCTCCCGTCCGCGAAGATCGACGGCGCTGCATTCTGGATCGGTGATGACCCGGCAATCGCAATGTCTGTGCGATACGACCGCATAGACGCTTTCTGGTTTACCCTGTGCCATGAGCTTTCGCACGTTCGCCACCGCGACCCTATTTCCATCGACGTTGCGTTGATGGGCGAAGACGCCGTCCCCTCGGCCATGAAAGAAGACTTTGAAGAACGGGCAGATAACGAAGCAGCGTGCATGCTCATTCCGCACGACAAACTCGATTCGTTCATCCGAAGAGTCGCGCCGACTTACAACAAAGAGCGGATCGTGCAATTTGCTCACGTCGTCAAGATTCACCCCGGCATCATCGTCGGGCAACTGCAACACCGTGGACAAATTGGGTACAGCGCTAACCGGGAAATGCTGGTCAAGGTTCGCCAGCACGCAATCTCCGGCGCGACGATTGTAGATGGATGGGGTCACTCAACGATCTAGGAGCAAGGCATGCCGAAGCCCAAGAAACGACGGTACGGGGATACCCGTAGCACACTTTCCAAAGAGGAGAAGTGGCAGATAGTCAACGACTACATCGCAGCCACCGACGCTGAAGAAGTGGACATGAACGACGTGGCCCGCTGGGCCAAAGCGCAGGGCCGCATGCCCGAACCGAAACCCTACGATCCGGTGAAGCAGTTCGCGCACGAACTGTCGGTAGCAGCGCGGGAGGAATACTACATCGATCCGCAGGGGAGGGAAGTGCGGAAAAATCACGTTTACGTCGTCGTCGATCCGGACGGACGTCGCGCATCCGCTGGGTTGGCATCGAGACGGCAAAGCCCGAACCGATGCACAAGTCGCTACAGGGACGACGGCGCCAAGCTCTCGGCGACGTTCAGCAACTCGACATCGACCGCAAATCCTACAACGAGAACAACGAGTACGGCGCGACAATCGAGATGAGCTACAACTTCGATGAGGACTTGGCGGAAGGCCAAATGCCCACAGAGTACCCGGACGACGCGGAAGGGATCGACGACAACGAAGAGCACATGGAATAGGTCACTTCTTCGCAGGCTTCCCCCACCGCGCCGCCGCGGCCCGCGCCTTCCCGCCCTTCAAGCCGCCTTTCCTTCCGAGCGCCACCGCAGCCGGGTCTTTCCCGTCGGGCGGCGGCGGCTCTACGGGCGGTTCGCCGGTGATGGCCTGCGCGAGGTTGAACGCGAAGACGCTGGGGTCGGGCATACGTTGCTTGCGTGAGCGGTTTGGCATGGGTAGCATTGTCATCGGTAGCATCGTCATCGGGTCGGCAGCGGAAGTCAAGGGAGAGATGTCATGATGACGTATCGTATCTTGAAGAGAAACGGTGACTTCATCGAACTTCAAGCATTCCACTATTGCATGAATGCGAGTGGCAATCACGAACTGGTTTCAATTGGGGAAGATGGGAAGAACAAGTACACTATCTTCAAGAAAGACGAAGTGATGGGTATCAACCCGGCACCAACTACAGGCGGGATTCAACAAGCATCAACACACTAGTAGGCCACTACCCAAATTCCGTTTACTTGCCCGCGTGCTTCACCATGTCAGCGCAGGCTTTTTCGCACTTGCGGCATTCTTCGGCGCACATTTTCGTGTGCTTATCGTCCGGCATCTTTTCGCATTCTTTGGCGCACTTCGAGCAGCAATCCGCACAAGCGATGCAAATGGTGGCCGAGTACGGGCCGCCGCTGGCGACGATTTGCGAGGCCGCCGCGCAGCACGTCGCGCAGTCTTGGCACGAGGCCAGCGTCATTTTGTGTTCTTTTTTGCCTTCGGCTAGCATGTGGCCGCAGTGCGTCTTGCACATGTCGCAGGCCCGCTGGCAGTCGGAACAGGCTTTGGAGCAGGCCACGAACATCGCGTCGTGTTCCGAGTGTTCGTCTTTCACCGCTGGCTTGGCATCTTCCGCTTTCGGTTCCGCCGTCCGGGCAGTCGGGGCCATGCCCAACACCGCGAGGAGGGCCACGGCCACCATCCAACGACCGGCCAGTTTGAATCGGGTCATCGGTGCACGCTCTTTCGGAGAGAGGCCAGAGGCCACCGCCGCAAGAATTGCGAGTTGGTGACTACGACCGCGATTCCGGCCGGTGCAACCCCCGTGCCGTCACAATCGGAATGGGCAGTTCGCTCTGTTAGCCCTTTCGCACCGCGAGCCAATCCCTAAAATGGTGTTGTGACCTCCCCCTCCCGCCGACCGCACGACCGCGAGACGATCTCGACCATGAGCACGGAACCCGCAACCGCACCCAAACCTTCGCCCGTGGAAGGCATCAAGGATACCTCGCGCTACCTCAAGGGCGACATCCTCGACGAGTTGGCCCAAGATACGGACCACTTCACCGAGCAATCCAAGCAGCTCATCAAGTTCCACGGCACCTACCAGCAGGAAGACCGCGACGCCCGGAAGACGCGCGCCAAACCCGGCGTCGGCAAGGCCTACATGATGATGCTTCGCTTGCGTATGCCCGGCGGCGTCATGAACGCCGATCAATATCTCGCGATGGACGACATTTGCGAGAAGTACGCCAACGGTACCCTGCGCTTCACGACGCGCCAAAGCATCCAGCTCCACGGCGTCTTGAAGGGGAACCTGAAGGCGACCATCGCCGGCATCAACGAGACGCTCCTGAGTACCATTAGCGCCTGCGGCGACGTGAACCGCAACGTCATGGCTTGCCCGGCCCCGACGTCCAACCCCGTCCACCGAGAGATGCAAGAACTCGCGGTGAAGGTGGCCGATCACTTGACCCCGGTCGCGGGTAAACAGTCGTACATCGAGATGTGGTTGAACGGGAAGTCGGTGGCGCCGCCGGAAGACCCCAACGTCGCCGAGCCGATCTATGGGAAGCTCTACCTGCCGCGGAAGTTCAAAGTTGGTTTCGGCTTGCCTGACGACAACTGCATCGACATTTGCGCCCAGTGCCTCGGCTTTCTCGCCATCGTCGAGAACGGGAAAACGCTCGGGTACAACGTCCTCGTCGGCGGCGGCATGGGGATGACGAACAGCAAGCCCGAAACCTTCCCGCACCTCGGCCAACCCGTCTGCTTCGTGACGCCGGACGAGGTCGTATTCGCGGCCGAAGCCGTCATCAAGCTCTTCCGCGATCACGGCAACCGCGCCGACCGCAAACGCGCCCGCATCAAGTACCTCATGGCCGATTGGGGCGTCGAGAAGTTCCGCGAAATTTTCTCCAAGGACTACTTCCAGAAACCGCTCGTCGAACCGAAGCACGCCCCGATCACGGGCGTCGATCTCCACCTCGGCTGGCACGCGCAGGGCGGCGACCAGTGGTTCCTCGGCGTCAGCGTCGAGAACGGCCGCGTGAAGGATGAAGGATCGTACCGCCTGCGGTCGGCGCTAAGGGCCATTGTGGCCAAGGTCCGCTGCAACTTGCGTGTCACGGCCCAGCAAGACGTCCTGCTCTGCGACATCGCCACGAAGGACCGGCCGATGGTCGATTCGCTGCTCAACGAATACGGCGTGCCGCGGGCCGAGAACCTCAGCATGGTGCAGAAGTGGAGCATGGCCTGCCCCGCGATCCCGACTTGCCCGCTGGCCATCAGCGAGAGCGAACGCTTCTTGCCGGGGGTCGTCGACCGACTCGAAACCGAACTCGCGAACCTCGGTTTGGCCGAGCAACCGATCAGCCTGCGGATGACCGGTTGCCCCAACGGCTGCGCCCGCCCGTATAACTCGGACATCGGCGTCGTGGGCCGGTCCGGCGAGAAGTACACCCTCTACGTCGGCGGCCGCATCGAAGCCGACCGCCTGAGCTTCGAGTTGCAAGACCTCGTGCCGAAGGATCAACTCGTGCCGCGGTTGACGACGCTGATGGGGCACTACAAGGCCGACCGGCGCACGGGCGAGGGCTTCGGCGATTATTGCCACCGCGTCGGCAAGGACGGCCTGCTGAATTTGCTGGGGTGATGCGATAACCCGGACGACCGCCGTCGTCGGAAGGATGATCCGGAATGCTCGCACCGTTTTTCCCCCCGGCCGACAGAGAGTTGGATTTGATCCAACTCTCGCTGCTGGTCTTCTTCCCGGCCGCGTTCGCGCTGCTGCTACTCGTCTGGCCGAGCCGATTCCGCGAGGGCATGCGCTGGGTCGCTCTGTTCGGCGCGGCCGGCACGCTGGCCATCGCGCTGTGTACGCTCATCGATTACCACCGCTTGCTCGAATCGCAATCGGACCGCGTCACCCGAAGCATGCACCATCCGGACAGCCGGCTCGACAGCCGGTCGGACGAAGCCTTGGCCCGCGCCGCGACCAGCCGGGGGTTCCTCAGCGACGACCTCATCGTCCGCCGGCCGTGGGTATCGAAGTTCGACGTCGACTACGCGCTCGGCGTCGACGGCATCACCTTGGCGATGGTCCTACTGACGGCGCTAGTCACCTTCTTCGCACTGATCGCCAGTTGGAAGATCGAAACTAACCTCCGCGGCTATTTGATTCTGATCCTCGTCCTCGAAAGCGGCGTCCTCGGGGCCTTCCTCGCCCTCGATCTGTTCCTCTTTTACGTCTTCTACGAAGTCATGCTGATGCCGATGTATTTCCTCATCGGCCTCTGGGGCGGACAGCGCCGCAAGTACGCGGCGCTCAAATTCGTGCTCTACACGCTCGTCGGCAGCGTCGGGTTGCTCGCGGCGATCATCGCGCTGTACGCGGTAGACGTACGCGATTTCGTCCCGCGCGAAACGGCGCAGGCGAAGGCGCTGCAAGTGAAGCGCGACAACCCCGGGGCGACCGACGACCGGGTGAACGAGGCCGCCGAGATCCACACCTTCGACGCGCAGACGCTGTCCAAAGTCGGCCGGGCGGTGATGTTGATCTTGAGTGGGCAGGAAGACCGCTTGGTCAGCCGCGGCGCGAAGTCGGACGCGCCGAACGCCGTGCCGCTGTTCGCCCCCGGCGTCGACCGCGCGGCCGCCATCGCGCGATTGAAAACGCAAGCCGTCTGCACCCCCACCTACCAGTACATCCTGTTCGCTCTGCTGTTCCTCGGCTTCGCGGTGAAGGTGCCGATCGTCCCGCTGCACAGTTGGTTGCCGGACGCCCACGTGGAAGCGCCGACGCCGGTTTCGATGCTGCTCGCCGGGGTCCTCCTCAAACTCGGCGGCTACGGGCTGATCCGCTTCGCCTTCCCGATCTGCCCGTGGGCCGCGGATCAACTGTCGTGGTATATCGGCCTCATCGGGGTCGTCGGCATCGTCTACGGCGCGTTCGTGGCGATGGGACAAACCGACTTCAAACGGCTCCTGGCCTATTCGTCGGTGTCGCACATGGGCTACGTCGTGCTCGGGCTGGCCTCGTGGGGATCGAACGCCGACTATTGGCAATGGGGTGTCAACGGCGCGCTCTTCCAGATGATCGCGCACGGCATCACGGCGTCGGCCCTCTTCTTCGTCGTCGGCGTGATCTACGACCGCGCCCACCACCGCGAACTCAACGGCTTCGGCGGACTCAAGGAACCGATGCCCGTCTACTCGGGCGTGGCCGCGATCTTGTTCTTCGCGTCGATGGGGCTGCCGGGCCTGTGCGGGTTCGTCGGCGAATTCCAAGTGATGCTCGCCGCGTGGAACTTCAGTTGGGTCCTCGGTACGCTGGCCATCCTCGCGACCATCCTCACGGCGGGTTACCTGCTATGGGCTTGGCAGCGCGTCTTCCTCGGTGTCAACCCGCTGACGGCGAAGTATCCGGACATCGGCGCCCGCGAAGCGGCGGTCCTAATTCCACTGGCCATCTTGTCGATCCTGATCGGCGTCATCCCCGGCTTGACCGTCTTCCAATGGACCGAACCGGCCGTGGCCGGGTGGGTCGACAATCTGGCGCGATTGAAGCCGTGAGCGAACCGAACGAACCCGGAGTAAGAACGATGCCCGCCGATCCCATCCGCGTGCCGACACGGGCCGAAGTCCCTACCGCCGATACCTGGGACCTGACGACCCTGTTCGAAACCGACGCCACGTGGGAAGCGGCCTTCGTCGTCTGGTCGGGCGAGGTCGACCGCTTCGCGCAGTACCGGGGTCGCCTCGGGGAATCGCCGGCGGTGCTGTTGGAATTCCTCCGCTTCGAGACCGACTTCGAACGGCAGGGGGACCGCCTCGGCACGTTCGCCTTCTTGAAAGAGACCGAGGACCTCGCGAACTCCGCGTACCAAGGGATGAAGGCCCGCTACCTCGGCATCGCCGCGCGCGCCGGCGAAGCGAGCAGCTTCAGCCGGCCGGAATTGCTATCGATGCCGCCGAAGACGCTGGCGCAGTTTTTGGCCGACCCCGCGTTGGCCGAGTACAAACTGATGCTCGAACGGGTCGTGCGCTACCGGCCCTACACGCTGAGCGACAAGGAAGAACGCCTGCTGGCGTTGCAGCTGGAATCGGCCCAAACGGCGCACGAAGTCTTCGGCCAACTCACGAACACCGACATGAAGTTCGGCTCGGTGAACATCGACGGCCGGGTCGTGGAGTTGTCGCACGCCACGTACGCCAGTTGCTTGGAGAAGCCGGACCGCGAACTGCGGAAGGCGGCGTTCCACCAGTATTACGCCGAGTTCGCCGACCACGCGAATACCTTGGCGACGACGCTCGCCGGGAGCGTGAAACAAGATGTGTACAACGCGAAAGTGCGGAACTACCCCAGTGCCCGCGAGGCGGCGCTATTCCCGGATCAAGTGCCGTCGAGCGTCTACGACAACTTGATCGCGGCGGTGCGAGCCAACCTCCCGGCCGTTCACAAATATTACGGCATCCGTCAGCGGGCGATGAAGCTGCCGGAACTGCATTTTTACGACACTTACGTGCCGATCCTCACCGAGTTCCGCAAGGTCACCCCGTGGGACGACGCGGTGGAACTGGTGCTCGAATCGCTGAAACCGCTGGGCGAAGAGTACACCGAGACGCTGGCAGGGGGACTGCGCGGCCGCTGGTGCGATCGCTACGAAAACAAGGGCAAGCGCAGCGGGGCGTTCAGCAGCGGTTGTTACGACAGCGATCCGTTCATCTTGATGAATTACAAACCGGACGTGCTCGACGACGTCTTCACGCTGAACCACGAAGCGGGACACAGCCTGCACACGCATTCCAGCAAACGGCAGCCATACCAATACGCGAACTACACGATCTTCGTGGCGGAAGTGGCGAGTACGTTCAACGAGCAATTGCTCGCGAAGACGCTGATGGACCGGGCCACTTCGGACCGCGAGCGGGCCTACTACCTCAACAAGGAAATCGACGGCATGCGGGCGACGATCGTCCGGCAGACGATGTTCGCCGAGTTCGAAAAAATCATCCACGAACAAGCCGAGGCGAACGAGCCGCTCACGCTGGAATCGTTGCGCCGGACCTACCGGGCCCTGCTGGAAACTTACCTCGGGCCGGGGATGACGCTCGACGACGAGCAGAGTTTGGAGTGCCTGCGCATTCCCCATTTCTACAACGCGTTTTACGTCTACAAGTACGCCACGGGCTTGGCCGCCGCGATCGCACTCTCGCAGAAGGTATTGAACGGCGGTCCCGCCGACCTCGCCGCGTATTTGAACTTTCTGCGCAGCGGCAGCAGCCAAGATCCCCTCGATTTGCTGCGAGACGCCGGGGTCGATCTGGGGACCCCGGAACCGGTCGACGCGGCGCTGAAGCACTTCGGGAAACTGGTCGACGAATTGGATGGGCTGTTGAAGTGAGGGTCCGGTCGGCGAGCCGAGCTCCGTCAGGAGCCGGGTGAAGTGCGAGGAGCGCGCACCCGCAACCCGTATTCGCGATTGAGTTTTGCGACACCCGGCTCCTGACGGAGCACGGCTCGCCACGGATTCCGTCGCTGTACTCACTCAAATTCAACGATACACACTGCAGCTAGATATTTCGTCGTACTCACGAGGCGGTGGCTGATTCAACTGCTGCGCTAACCCACTCATTGATGTTGACCGTACCACGGCGGCTCATCTCTGGGGAGATATAGCCAATCCTGTGGGTTCGACATCGAGGCCCGTGACTCTCGCGCTTGGGCAGGGGTCAACAACATGCCCATAAGGTCGTTCCCGGAGTTGATCGCGTAGAACTGGTATGCAGTGTCGGCGAGCTGCACGTTGACGATGTTAAAAAATGCGAGGGTGGCACGTCCCCAACTCCCACCGTCTTCCTCATCCAACTCGGGACCGCAAATGGCGTATTCGTCACCCTTGCATTGCACCGAGTAGATCGGCGTGTCGTTGTCGATCAATTCCACGATTTGTGCGGGTTCCGGAACGTACTTTCGTAGTTCGGGCAGCAGTCGCTCGTACGCTTCGGCGATGCCAGTTTCGGCTAAGAAGCTATCCGAAAAGTGACCTGTTCGTAAAGGTTTGTTTCTGAGCACGTTATCCGCTTTCCCCGATTGCGGAGCGGAGTCATGGATTCGACCC
>JAYSYN010000325.1:0-8623 GCA_043727575.1 Fimbriiglobus sp. | reverse complement strand
CGAATCACGAGATCGATTTGTCGGCGGTGTACGGACTGAAGAAAGTGTAGACCGACAGCCTCCGCCTCAAGTCCGGCGACCCCGGGACGCGCGGCCGGCTCAAGTCGCAGATCATCGGCGGCGAAGAGTACGCCCCGTACCTCTATTCGGACGACGGGATCGCGGTCCGCCCGGAGTTCCCGGAGCTGCATCTGCCCCAGCACTTGCCGCCCGACTGGCTCCCCGAAAAGCGACGGACCCTCTTCGCCTTCGGCGGCGCCCGGGCCAACTCGACGCCCCAGACGGCGATGTTCAGCACGCTCTTCCTGCGCGAGCACAACCGCTTGGCCGGCGTGCTCGAGCGGGCCCACCCCGGCTGGGTAACTCGGTGAAGGTAGTCGACGTGGTGCCGGGTGCGTGGGTGGACATTTACATCGACGGCTTGTGGCGCGGCCGGAAGAAGGCCGGCCACAAAGAGGTGGATGTGTCGGTGCAGGTCGGCGTGCTCCGGGTCGATGACGCGGTCACCGCCCGGCAATCGCTCTGCGGGCGGATGTCCGAGACGAGCGAACCGCCGGTGCGGGCGCTCCGCTTCGACGGCCGCTGGTTCCGCGTCGGGCCGGACGACAAGTCAGCATTCCCGCGACACCCCCGGCCATCCCGCCGATGCCTTTGCCGGCACCGCAACTGCCACAAGCGCCGATACCGCCAAAACCGCTTACGCCCGATGAAATCCTTCGACTAAAAATCACCACGCTGAGAATCGAGTATCTGACCTCCCTCACGCAACTCGAGAAAGAGATCCGTGATATAGAAGATCAGGTTGTCAAGATTGACGCCTCGAAAAAGTGCTAATTTTGTCCGGATTGGTCGGACAGGATCAAGCTCGGATCAACGAAAAACAATTGCCCCCGATCCCGTCTCTCGTTCTGAGGCTGGCTCCCATTCACTCAGGCTTTGCAGAATACTTTCGCTCGCTCTTCTCCCGTTACTCCTCGCCACCGCCGGCGGGGACCGGTTGCCCCGCTCCGGCGGATGGATTAAACTAATCGTATGTCCCAACTCTCCTGCGGGTGGCCCATGCTCCGTCTCGATGCCCCGCGCGGCGTTCGCTTTTGCGACGGCCTCACCCGCCGCGATTTCCTGATGGCCGGCGCCATCCCCGCGCTCGGTCTGACGTTGCCGAACGCCATCGCGGCGCAGAAAGCGGAGCCGAAAAAAGACGAGGACGTGAACTGCATCTTCTTGTTCCTCGTCGGCGCACCGAGCCAAATCGACACCTTCGATCCGAAGCCGGACGCCCCGGCCGAGATCCGCGGGCCGTTCAAGCCGATCGACACGAAGGTGAACGGGCTTCGCATCGCGGAAATATTCCCGAAGACGGCGGAGCACGCCGATAAATTCTCGGTGGTCCGCAGCTTGCACTACGCCGGTACCGCCGTACACGACGTCGGCCATCAAGTGATGCAGACGGGCCGGTTGTTCAGCGGAGGGGTCGAACACCCACACATGGGCTGCGTCCTCGGGTATCAGAAGGGCGGCCGCGGCGAACTCCCGGCCCACGTCTTGCTGCCCCGCCCCATCGGCCGCACCGGCGGCAACCTCCCGCACGGCCACACGGCCGGGTACTTGGGCAAAGCCCACGACCCGTTCATTTTGAACGCCGACCCGAGCGTGCCGAACTTCAAAGTGCCCGACCTGTTGCCGCCGGAGCAGATCAATCCGGCCCGGGCCGAACGCCGGCAGAAACTGCGCGACGCCATCGACGGTTCGATGGAAGCGTTCGAGAAGTCGCAGGCGGGCAAGCAACTCGACGACAACTTTGCGCTCGCTTACAAATTGATGTCGTCGGCGAAGGCCCGCGATGCCTTCGACCTCCAGAAGGAGCCGGAGAAAGTCCGCGAGCGCTACGGCAAGACGCGTTTCGGCCAGTCGTGCTTGATGGCGCGCCGGCTCATCGAAGCCGGGGTGCGGTTCGTCACGGTCAACATGTTCGAGACCGTCTTCGACGAGGTGACGTGGGACATCCACGGATCGCGGCCGTTCACCGACATCAACGAAATGGCCAAGCAAGTGGTGCCGAACTTCGACCGGGCCTACAGCGCCTTGCTGAGCGATCTCGCGGAGCGCGGCCTCCTGAAAACGACGATGGTGATCGCCACCGGGGAATTCGGTCGGACGCCGAAGATCAACCCGGCCGGCGGGCGGGACCACCACCCCGGCGTCTGGAGTATGCTGATGGGGGGCGGGCCGCTGAGAGGCGGCGTGGTCGTCGGCGAATCGGACGAACACGCCTACGCCCCCAAAACTCGGCCCGTGTTGGCCGGGGAAGTCGCCGCGACGGTGTTCAAGGGTTTGGGCCTCGACCACCACAAGGAACTCCCCGGCCCGCAAGGCCGGCCGATCCCCGCGACCGAATACTCGATGAAACCGATCGCCGAACTGATTTGAGGAGGGGACTGCCGTGAGCACCACCGCCGACTTGCCGTACGCGACGGGCTCCGAAATCGAGGGCCTCTGGGTCGAAGGTCTGCGCCGCTTGCCGACCGAAGACGAACTCCCTTGTTCGGATGGGATCCCCGTGGAAACAGCCTGGCACCGCGACGCGGCGACCCTTTTGCTCGATGCGGTGCGGTACTATTCGCGGGACCGCATGGACTGGTGGTGCGGCGCGGACATGTTTCTTTACTTCAACTTCGACATGGTGAAGAATAAGGACTTTCGCGGCCCCGACTTCTTCTTCGTGAAAGGGGTGCCGAAGAGGGATCGCAAGTCGTACGTCGTGTGGGAGGAAGGGGGCCAATTCCCGAACGTCATCGTCGAGATCGTCTCCGAGTCTACGGAAGACAATGATTACGGCGAGAAAAAGTCCCTGTACGAACGCGTGTTCCAAACGCCCGAGTACTTCATCGTCGACCTCGATCGAGAAGCCGTGGTCGGTTGGCGCTTGACGGCTGGCAAGTACCGGGAAATCGTGCCGGTCGGCGGGAAACTCCGCTGCGAACAACTGGGTCTGGAACTCGGTTTCTACGCGGACACGATCCTCCACGGATCGCCACGGGAAGAACTCCGCGGGTTCCCAAGATTCTTCTATTACGACGGGCGTTTAGCCCCCGCCCTCGCCGAGGCCGAACGGCAAAAGGCCGAGGTCGAACGGCAGAAGGCCGAGGTCGAACGGCAGAAGGCCGAAGCTTCCGAGAAGCGGGCGAGCGAGGTCGAAGCGTTGAATTCCGAATTGCGAAAAGAGCTCGCGGCTTTGAAAGCCGAACTCTCCCGCACACTCCCGGAGGCCCCATGAGCCCCACCGCCCATTTGCCGTACGCGACGGGGGCCGAAATCGGGGGGCGCTGGATCACGGGCCTGCGCCGATTGCCGACGGAAGACGAACTCCCCGATTCGGATGGGATCCCCCCGGAAAGCGATTGGCACCGCGACGCGGCCGAACTGCTCGCGGATTCGATCCGCCACCTCGTGCGCGATCGGGCCGACTGGTGGTGCGCGGCGAATACGCTGCTGTATTTCAACCTCACCATGATCAAGACCCCGGACTTCCGCAGCCCCGATTTCTTCTTCGTTAAAGGCGTGCCGAATCGGAAGCGCAAGTCGTACGTCCTTTGGAAGGAAGGCGGTCGTTTCCCCAACGTCATCGTGGAGTTGACCTCCGAAGCCACGCGGGCCAAAGATTTCGGGGCGCGGAAAGCGACTTACGAACGGGTCTTCCGGACGCCGGAGTATTTCATTGTGGAACCGGACCGTGCGACGATCCACGGCTGGCGACTGCGAGGCGATCGGTACGAAGCCATCGGACCGGTCGACGGGAAACTCCGTTGCGAGCAACTCGGGCTCGATCTCGGCTTCTACGCCGACCTCGGCTCCCCGCGATTTCCGCCCGACACCTACCCGCGATTTTTCCAACCGGATGGCCGCTTGGTACCGACCCCGGACGAAGCCCCGATCCGACATCCCGAAGACGACTCCGCCGTCCCGACACCGTCCTGAATCCGGAGATTCGATGCCCCCGAACGACGACGATGACGACCGCCCCCGTGCCCGCCGGCGGAGCGACGAAGACGATTACGAAGATCCGGAGGACCGCCGGGCGCGCCGGCGCCGCGGCGAGGGCGACGCCACCGGCGGGTTGATCCCGTACAAGAACGCCAAGGCACTGGCCTCGTACTATTGCGGTGTCTTCGCCCTGATCCCCTGCGTCGGGCTGATTCTGGGACCGATCGCCGTGGTCCTCGGATTCTTGGGGTTGGCCCACGCCAACAAACTCCCCGAATCGAAGGGCAAAGCCCACGCCATCGTCGGCATCGTGCTCGGGGTATTTGTCACGCTCGCCCACGTGGGCGGGATCACCGCGCTATTCGCGGGCGCGGCCTTCCGATGATTGTGCGCTTCTCTCTCCCGAGGCGATCTATGCGGTTCCCGATTTCCTGTCTCGCGTTGGCATTTGCCGGTTCTCTGGCGACTGCCGGCGAGCTGGTCGTCTACCCGTCCGCAGTTACGCTCACCGGACCCCGAGCGAGCGCGCAGTTGAGCGCCTTCGACAGCGTCGGAGGGCGGGCGACGGCGTCGGTCACCGAGTCGGCGAAGTTCACGAGCGGCGATCCGAAAATCGCCGTCGCCGATGCGAACGGCGTTCTGAAAGCGGTCGGCAACGGCGAAACGACTATCGCCGTCGAACATACGGGGCGTACCGTGAAGCTGCCCGTGCGCGTCGTTCGATTCGAAACGCCGAAGGTGTGGTCCTTCGGCAATCACATCCAACCGATCCTCGTGCGTGCGGGCTGCAATTCGGGGGCCTGCCACGGCGCCCTCGCGGGCAAAGGGGGCTTCAAGCTCTCCCTGCGCGGTTACGATTCCGACGCCGATCACTTCGCCATGACTCGGCAAGCCGTCGGCCGGCGGGTCGATCGCGAAGAACCGGCCGCGAGTTTGTTGACGAAGAAGGCGACGCGCGCCGTGCCCCACGGCGGTGGGACCCGCTTTGCGAAGGGTTCGGAAAACGACGAGATCTTGAAAGACTGGATCACGAAGGGGGCTGCCGGGCCGATGGGTACCGATGCGACACTCGCGAAGATCGAAGCGTTCCCGCCGCGGTCGCTGTTGAAACCGAAGGATGCCCTGCGCGTTACCGTCTTCGCCCACTACTCCGACGGCGTCGTCGAAGACGTGACCCGCTGGGCGAAGTTCACGAGCAGCGAGGAGACCGTGGCCACCGTCGACGAAGACGGCGCCGTCTCGGTCGTCGGCACCGGCGAAACCGCCATCGCCGTGCTTTTCGGCAGCCGCGTGGCCACCGCGACCGTGACCGTGCCCTTTGCCAACACGGTCGACGATGCCGTCTTCGCCGGAACCGCGCGGAACAACTACATCGATGGGCCGATCCTCGACAAGCTCCGATTGCTGCGCGTGCCCCCCTCGCCCGCCGGTTCGGATGCCGAGTTCATCCGGCGCGCTTACCTCGACACCTGCGGCATCCTCCCGAAGCCGGCCGAGATCGAAAAATTCCTCGCCGACGCGGCGAAGGACAAACGCGTTACCCTGATCGACGCGTTGTTGAATCGACCGGAATACGTCGATTACTGGACGCACAAGTGGAGCGACTTGCTCCTGATTTCGACGCGCAAACTCTCGCAGCCTTCGGTCTGGGGCGCCCACCGCTACGTGCGGGCGAGCGTCGCCGACAACCGGCCGTGGGACGAGTTCGCCCGCGGACTTCTCACCGCCTCCGGGAGCACGCTCTCCACCGGCGCCGGTTATTTCGTCTTGCACAAAGATGTCTCCGACCTCGCCGAATCGACGGCCCTCACATTCCTCGGCACGTCGATCACCTGCGCCCGTTGCCACAACCACCCGCTCGAAAAATGGACGCAGGACCAATACTGGCAGATGGCGAACCTGTTCAGCCGCGTCGGCTTGAAGAACGGGGATCGCGCCGGGGAAGTGCTGGTGCAGAGCCTCGGTTCCGGCGACGCCCTCCACCTGCGCCGGGGAATCGCGATGGCGCCGACGCCGCTCGGTGGCAAGCCGTTGTCGGTGGATAGTCCGCAAGATCGCCGCGAGTACTTCGCCGATTGGCTCACCGAACCGACGAATCCGTTTTTCGCCAAGGCCATCGTCAACCGCGTCTGGAAGAACTATATGGGCCGGGGCTTGGTCGAAGCCGAAGACGACCTGCGCGACACGAACCCGCCGACGAACGCCGAACTGCTCGACGCATTGGCGAAAGATTTCGTCGAGCACAAGTTCGACTTGAAGCACCTTATGCGGATGATCCTCAATTCCGCGGCCTATCAGCGCTCGTCGAAACCCGTGGCCGGGAATGCCGACGATGACCGTTTCTATTCGCATTATCTTCTCCGCCGGCTCTCGGCCGAGGTGATCCTCGACGCGTACTCGGACATCGCCGGCGTGCCGACGCCCTTCGGCCGATTGACCCTCGGCACCAGCGGCGGCACGTCGGAGAGCAAGCTCTACCCGGCGGGGATCCGGGCGATGCAACTCCCCGATTCGCAATTGGTCTCGCAGTTTCTCGACGCCTTCGGCCGGGCCGAGCGCAGCCAAACCTGCTCGTGCGAAATCACGAAAGATTCCAGCGTGACTCAGGCGTTGCACCTCAACAACGGGCAGACGTTGAACGAGAAGCTCCGCGACAAGAACTCGGTCGTGGCCAAGTGGCTCGTCGACAAACTCGACGACGGCGACATCGTGAAGCGCATCTTCCAACTGGCCTTGGCCCGGGCGCCGAGCGCCGCGGAAGCGAAGACGTTGATGGCGGCGCTCGCCGAGGCCCGCTGGGAATCCCCCGCCGCGCTCCGCGAAACCATCGAAGACGCCGTCTGGGCCGTGCTCACGGGCAAGGAGTTTTTGTTCAACCATTGATCGAACGGTTAGTTCGTGGGGGGGCATGGCCGTGGATCGTTCCGAGATCATCGATTTACTCACGGTTCACAAGCCGGCGCTGGCCGCGCGCTACGGCGTGCTGCGCTTGGCGCTCTTCGGGTCGACGGCCCGGGGAACTGCGACTGCCGCGAGCGACGTGGACATCCTCGTCGCGTTCGACGGCCCCGCAACCTCCGATCGATACTTCGGCGTCCAATTCTATTTGGAAGATTTGCTGGGTCGCCCGGTGGATTTGGTCACCGAAACAGCACTCCGCCCCGAGTTGAAGTCGCGGATCGAACGGGAAGCCGCCCATGTCTGACCCGCTGCCTCGCGAATGGAAGTTTTATGTCACCGACATGATCCGCTTCGCGGAGAAAGTGTCGCTGTATACCAGGGGGATGGATCGAAACGACTTCGTGGACAATGGCATCGTCTACGATGCCACATTGCGGAACCTAGAGCTGATCGGCGAGGCCGCGACGAAAATTCCGGACGCGGTTCGAGCGGCGAACCCGATGATCCCGTGGCGGCGGATCGTGGCGACCCGCAACCGCCTCATCCACGGCTACCTCGGTATCGACGATGACACGGTCTGGAGCATCGTGCGGGTCGATGTCCCAGAGTTGTTACTCCAGTTGATATCGATGCGGGACGGCGCGGATTGACGCGGTGAATTTCCCGAACGATCCGCTACCACTCCCCGGTGCCAATATGCCACGCCTCTCCTTCGCCCTGCTGTTCATTGCACTCGCCGGCACGGGTCTGCTCGCCGCGGCGCCGGTGTCGGCCGTCGCCTATTCGCACGATGGAAAACTCCTCGCCGCCGGGACGAAAGGGGTCGTGTACCTCATCGAGCCCACCACCGGAATCATCGCCAAGGAATACCCCGGCCAGACCGAGCGCGTCACGGCGGTCGCCTTCTCCAAAGATGGCCTCTTGGCCGTGGCCAGCGGCGTGCCGGGCAAGTCGGGCGTCGTCCGCCTCTACGACAAAACCGCGAAGCCGACGGAGATCGCCGCCCACGCGGACGCCATCTACGCCCTCGATTTCAGCCCGGACGGCAAGACGCTGGCTAGCGCGGGCTACGACCGCACCGTGAAACTCTGGACGCTCGGCGCGACCGACAAACCCGCGTTGATCCTCAAGGATCACAGCGATGCGGTCTACGCTTTGAAGTTTCACCCCGAGGGCAAACTGCTCGCCACCGGCTCCGCGGATCGCACTGTCAAAATCTGGGACACGGCCACCGGCACGCGGCTCTACAGCCTCGGCGATTCCACCGATTGGGTCTACACCGTGGCGTGGTCGCCCGATGGCAAACAGCTCTTCGCCGCCGGCGTCGATAAGAGCATCCGCGTGTGGAACGCCAACGCCGAAGGCGGCAAGCTCTTGCAGTCGCAGTTCGCCCATCAATCCGGCGTGCTGAAGTTGCTCGGGCCGACGGCCGAGGGCGTGATCCATTCCGTCGGCGAAGATCGCATCGTGAAGTCGTGGTCGGCCGCGACGTTGAAGGAGACCCTCACGCTCCCGGCCAAGCCCGACAACATCCTCGCGGCGGCGCTGCGGCCCGACGGCGCGCAACTCGCCCTCGGCCGATTCGACGGCGTTCTCGAACTCATCGACGCCAAGACCGGGACCGTGCAACAGACGCCGTTGCCCGCGAAGCCGAAAGAGCCGGGGACGAAGGATCGCTTCCCGCTGCAAAAGCTGAAGGGTGGCACCGACTCGGCCAAGACCGCCGCGAAGATCGCCC
>JAYSYN010000324.1:0-2819 GCA_043727575.1 Fimbriiglobus sp. | reverse complement strand
CACCGAAGCCGAAGGCGAAGTCCAAAGCCAAGGCGGCGATGCTGCCGGCGAACCCGTTCCTCGAGAAGATCGAGATCGTCTACCTCGACGATTCCATCGTGGTGGTGAACAAGCCGGCCGACCTGACCTCGACCCGCAACGCCGAGGAGACGGCCGAGTTCGGGGCGCGGGCGCGGAAGTTCCTGCCGAAAACCTTGGCCGACCTGCTGCCGGGTCTGCTCGGGGTGCCGAACCGCAAAGTGGTGCCGGTCCACCGCCTCGACCGCGATACGACCGGGCTGCTCGTCTTCGCCCGGACCTCCCGCGCCGCCACGAGCTTGATGACGCAGTTCCGCAAGCACACCGTCGACCGGCGCTACGTCGCCCTGACGCGCGGCATCCCCGAAGAGAACCGCATCGAATCGGTGTTCGTGAAGGATCGCGGCGACGGCCGGCGCGGCAGTTCCAAAGAGCCGAAGCCGCCGGGCGGGCAAAAGGCCGTGACCCGCGTGAAAGTGCTCGCGGAACTCGGGGATTACGCCAAAATCGAGTGCCGGCTGGAAACGGGCCGGACGCATCAAGTGCGCATCCACCTCGGCGAAGCCGGGACGCCGCTGTGCGGGGAGAAAGTCTACGACCGCCCCAAGGGCGGCATGCCCTACCCGGACGACAGCGGAGCCGCCCGGCCGATGCTCCACGCGGCCCATCTCGGGTTCCAACATCCGGAAACCGAAGAATTCGTGAGCTGGGACGCCGAAGCGCCCGCCGATTTCGCGGAACTGCTGGAAAAATGGACCGCGAAACGGTGACGGTGCATCGAGTGCAACTGATGTCACCGGTGATGTTCGGCCAGTTTAGGGTAAAACTGGGGACTGACTCCCGGTCCCTTCGCAGGGATGCGACCCATGCCCTCCACGGTTTCCATCGAAGTCCCTCTCGTCCGCCGGTTTCTTGCTCTTCATGAGGAACTCGATCAACTCGCCTTCGCCGCCCGATGGCACCGTCTTCGACACTTGCGAAGGCGCCGTGATCACGATGGCGCTCGGGGTCGAGAATCGTCATCGATTTCGCAAGGGTTCGCTTTCCACCGGAGCCGCGTTCCGCGCCTCGAATTCGCTGCACCAGCCTTTGACCTCCACGCCGAAGATCTTGCTCACTACGCGGCGGAGCAGCCCCTTCAAACTCGGGTTCTGGACGTCGGTCAGCTTTTGGATCGCCTGCTCTTTGTACGACTCCATCATTTGCTTGCTGCGGTCGATGGCACCCAGTCGCTCGACGACTTCGCGGGCTTCGGTGGCGTCGAGATTGGCTGCGCGGCGCCAGATGCGCTCGAGCACTTCGCGGTCTTCGCCCTTGGCCCGCTCGTAGCCGATGGCGAGCGGGAAGGCCGGACGGGCGGCGCTGAGGTCGTCGCCATCGCCGTTAGTTAGGTCGTCGATGTCGTCGTGGATTTGATAGGCGATGCCGAGGGCTTCGCTGTAAGCGCTCAGGATCGTGTGGACTTCCGGATCGGCTTCGGCGAATGCCGCCCCGATGCGGAGGGCGACCTCAAAGGCCGGGGCCGTCTTGCGGCGATGGATCTCGGCGACTTGCAGCGGCGTCATCGGCACGGGGTTGTTCGCCCACGTCAGCTCGGCACCCTGTCCGATGCACAAAGCCCGGTGCCCTTCTGCGGCGATTTTGATCATCTGAGCCCGCACGGCCGGCGGAGCTTCGGTCTCGGCGATCAGCCGGTAGCCTTCGCCGAGCAGCAGGTCGCCGACGTTCAGCGCCACCGGTACCCCGTGCACCGCGTGGACGGTCGCTTCGCCGTAGCGGAGGTCGTCGCCGTCTTCGATGTCGTCGTGGATCAAACTGGCTTTATGGAAGCATTCCACGGCGATGGCCAGTTTCTTGAGGTCGGCGGGGAACGGCGTTTCGGGATTCTCTTGGAGGGCGCGCCAAGCGCAGGCCGCAAGGAACGGCCGCCAGCGCTTGCCCGACTGCGCCAGCCAATCGCGGCCGATGCGTTCCGTCTCGCTGTCGCCCGGCCCCATGAATTCGTCGAGCGAATCGCGGGTGAACCAAGTATCGACTTCGGCGCGGACGACTTCCAGATCCATCCGGAAGGTGCGGTCGTCGCTCGTGAGGTGGATGAACTCCCAGATCCACTCGACATCCACGGCCGTGTCTTTGCAGTCGTCCTGCAGCAGCGGAATGGCGACGCCGGGGATGGCCGCGGCTTCCATATACGGGAAGGCTTTCTCGAGCACCGAGAGGCACGACACGCCGATGATCGCGTCGATCTTCCCGGTCTGAATGATGGCCATGACGAGGGCCGATCCCTCGGCGACGAGCACGGCGTAGCCGAGTTTCTCGGCCTCATTTTGGAGGTCTTGGATCGTGCAGAGGCCGCACTGCTTGCAGAGCAGGCCGAACTCGTCGAACGGCGCCGGGCAGCGGTCTTCGACGCGGAGGCACTTCGGCAGCAACAGCAACCGGCGCTCGAAGGGGACGGTGGCCAGTGCCTCGCGGGAGGCTTCGCTGTTGATGACGACGGCGATGTAATTGCCGAACTTGGAGTCCAGTCCCGTGTAGCCGATGAGTTTGTCGGCGTGGATCTTCAGCTCCGCCGGCGACAGCGGGATCACCGGCTTTTCGCGCTTCACGTAGCGCTGCGCCAGCGTCCGCACCAGCTCGCGCTGCTCCTTCGTCTGCGGGATCGTCTCCTGCGGCGCGCGGTCCGATTGGATAGGCAGAGCGCGGGGTAGGGTTAGCAGGGGGAGGAGCATATCGGTTCCAGTCGATGGCGAGCCGGCCGCGGGATCGGTCGGTGTCGTGTCCCGAGCCCAAAAACCACC
>JAYSYN010000323.1:0-8637 GCA_043727575.1 Fimbriiglobus sp. | reverse complement strand
GGGTCAACGTCGCGGCGGGACGGCTCGACGGCAGCGGCCACGACTTGATCGTCACCGGGGCCGGGGTCGGCGGCAGTTCCCACGTCAAAGCCTTCGATGTCGTCACGCGGGGGCCGGTCGAACAGCGGAGTTTCTTCGCCTTCGATCCGGGCTTCTCCGGCGGGGTGAACGTCGCGGCCGGCCAGGGGGTCATCGTCGTTTCGCCGAGTATCGGGGCGAGTTCGAACGTGGTCGTCTTCCGCTACGCCGACCTCGTGCCGCTCCAAAGCTTCATCGCCTTCCCGAACTACAACCAAGGCGGGGCCCGAGTGGGCATCGGTAGCCGCGGCGGTGTGTCGACCCTCCTCGTCTCACCGGGCTCGCTCGCTCCGCCGCGGTTCAAGGTCTACCGGCTCAGCGACCTCGCGGCGATCGACGACTTCTTCATCGGCAACGTCGCCTTCAACGGCGGGATCTACGTCGGGTAGGTCAATGCGACGTGAACGTGAACCTGCAACTGTAGGTTCGCGTCCTGTTTTCGGCATTTGTTCGGGCGATGGCGCCCGCTCATATATTCGGGACTCGCTTTCCCACATCTCGATTTCTGCGTCCGCGCGACAATTTTCCGGATTGGACAATCCGGCGACGGTTCCACCCGTCTGAATCTCTGGACGAGGTGCTGTCGGGCGCCATCCACTTTCGTGTCTCTTCGGGAGTCAATCTCATGCGTCGCATTCTCTTCGCCAGTTTGGCCTTCGCCTCGGTCGCCCTCGCCGAGCAACCGGC
The DNA here is from genome assembly GCA_043727575.1 of Fimbriiglobus sp. Taxonomy (GTDB): domain Bacteria; phylum Planctomycetota; class Planctomycetia; order Gemmatales; family Gemmataceae; genus JALHQU01. The sequence continues at coordinate 7,872 of JAYSYN010000323.1, read as the reverse complement.
GCTCGGTTTGCGCATCGCCGTGCAAAACTTCACGACCTCGCAGAAGGTCGCCCAAGCCGAAGTCGTCGTCACCGGCAAAGTCTCGAGCCTCGAAAAAGAAACCGTCGAACTGCCGCAGTTCCTCGGCGACAAAAACAAAGTCGCCTTCACGATCGCGGTGATCAAGGTCGAGACGATCCTCGGCGGCGTCAAGAACGTCACGCACCTCAAGGTCGCGTTCCTGACCCAAGCGGGCGGTGGTGGCGAAGAACAGAATCTCGGCTTGCCGATCAAAGGCCGGCCGATTCGCCCGGGCGGCTTCGGCCCGGTCCAATTGACCGAGGGCCAAGAGGGGATCTTCTTCTTGCAAAAGCACCCGGGTTCGGATGCGTACTACGCCATCCAGCAGGGCTTCGCGCCGATCGCCGCCAAGGCCGAGAACTACAAAGAAGAACTCGTCAAAGTGAAAGGCATCACCGACGCCCTCGCCGACCCGATGAAGGCGTTGAAGGCCGAGAAACTCGAAGCCCGCTTGTTGGCCGCCTCGGCCATCGTCGGCAAGTACCGCTCGAACCCGACGGGGCAGCTGGTCGAGAAAGCGATCCCGGCCGAGGAAACCAAATTGATCCTGAAGACCTTGTTCGAAGCCGACTGGACCGCCGCCGACATGCCCGCCCCCGGCTTCGACTACCAAACCTCGCCGGGCTATCTCGCCTCGATGATCGGCCTGAATCCCGGCGTCAACGGTATCCCGCAGATCCAAATCAAACCGGGCGAGAGCTACAACGCCAAGATGAAAGAAGCCATCCGAGCGTGGCACGCCGAGAACGGCGAGAAGTTCGAGATCAAGAAGTTCGTGGCCAAAGAGAAGAAGTAGGAACGGCGGGTCGTTTTATACCGAAGGGATCGAGCCCCGTGGCTCGGTTCATTCCGTTCCGTCACCCGATCAGTTTGCGCAGTTCCTTCAAATACTTCGGCACGGCGGTTTTGGGGTCTTCCTTGGCCTCGTATTCCAAGATGACGCAGCCGCGGAATTTGCCCGCTTGCAGGATCTCGACGACCTTCTTCAAGTCGGCTTCCTCCGTCGGTTTCCCGGCCGGGAAGCACTCCGTCTTCACTTGGCAGACGACCCCGTACGGCACGATCGCCGCGATGTCGGCGTACGGGTCTTTCGTTTTGAAGTTGCCGGTGTCGACGTTGACACCGAGGGCCTTCGAGGCGATCGGTTTGACGAGGGCCAGCAGATCCGCGGGTGTCTCGGTGAGGCCGCCGTGGTTCTCGAGGGCGAGCACCACCCCGGCCTTCTCCGCGACCCGGCAGCACGCCCCGATGGATTCGATGACCCGCTTGGTGGCGGCTTCGCGGGTATCCCCTTTGGCCACCTTCCCGGCGAAAATGCGCACCGTCTGCGCTTCCGCGACGGCCGCGAGTTCGATCCACATCGAGACCCGCTCGATTTCCCGTTTCAACTTCGCCGCATCGACGAGGCAGAAATCGTTGCCGACCGGCACCCCCGATATCGGCAATTTGCGATTCTTCGCGTGGACCAGCAGCTTCTTGGCGTACGCGGCCGTCGTCTCGGCCCAGTAGTACGACGTCAACTCCACCGCCTCGATCGGGAACGTCGCCGCGAGGTCGATGAACTCGAACAACGTCATCGTCGGCTTCGCGAGGTCGAGCGCCTTGCTGAAACTGATCGCCGCGAGGCCGAGCTTGAGCTCGGCCTTTTTGTGGTCGAACGGTTCGATGGCCCGCCCGGCACCGCCGGCGAGTGCAGCGACCACGGTCGATTGCAAAAACTGCCGGCGGTGGAGCGGAGCCATGCGGACCTCGGAGAATGAAAGCCGCTCAGCGACCGTCCCGCGGGCGGTAATCGTCGTCGTCGCCGCGCCGGTCGTCATCGTCGCGGGGCCGCCGCCGCGGGCGGTCTTCGTCTTCGAATTCTTCGTCGCGCGGACGCGCACCGCTTTGGAGTTCCTTGGTGAAACCGCTGATCTTCATCCAGTACATGATCAAGAAGATGAACCCGATGCAACCGCAACCGATGAGCGAGAGCACCATAAAGATGATGCCGGTCTGCTTGCCGAAATCGCCGTCGCCGGACATCCGCCGCGAGCGGTACTCCGCCTCGAGCGATTCGGACAGCCGGATGATCGTGATGAACATCCAGACGTAGTTGAACAACGGGATCAGGTTCAGCCAGACTTGGCCCGGTTCCATCGTGCGGTTGCGCGGCGAAATTTGCTTCAGACACTTCGACAGCGAATTGTAAAAGAGGCACTGGATGGTGATGCCGACGAGGAGGGCGAGCCCGTAGAAGCAGAGGATGATCCCGAGGTCGACGCCGCCGGCTCCCGCCGCGGCTCCGCCGTCGCCGTTGTTCCTGCCCTGTTGAGCGAACAGTTCCAACCCATGAGCCAACAGCATCGACGTACCCTCCCGGAAAAACATTCCGCGGATGATACCGCAATCGGGCCGCGGGGGAAGTGAAATCCGGGGTCGGGATCAAACGGGCCGGGTCGGGATCCAGTTCCGCTTCAAAAACAGCGGGTCGTGTCGAGCAGGTACAACGGAGACGCCATTACGACAACTCCTCCAACGCCCGAAGGACTTCTTCATCCGTCTCGTCGCCCGGCCAGGTTCCTTCGATGACTTCAAAGAAAGTCTTCCCCGGCGGCAGCGGCCGGCCCTTGCGGACGTACTTCATCGCGGCCGCGCGTTCGGCGAGCTTCTCTTCCGGCGTCCGGTTGATGATCCGCTTGACCCCCTCCGACAACTCGGGTTCCGGCTGCGGCAGGAGCGGTGAGACCGCTTCGGGCGAGGTCGTGGCGATCATGGTTTCATCCCTCTTACTTTCTCAGATTGTACCCGATACCGACGCCGTCCGCCAATCGGCTTCCTGCCAGAAACCCTCCGACCGTGGCCGAAGCGACCTGCCATTCCGGCACCGGCGGATTCGCCGCGGGCGCAAGTCTCGTTCCAAAACTCGCGAAAACCACGCGTTGCGACAGGGGTCGTCGGCGGCACGCGGGTTGCTTGCAAGCAACCACCAGTGTTGGCACGCTTCCCACGGAGTCGGTTTCCCCATGGCCTCCAAACAACTCGTCTTTTCCGATGACGCTCGGCAAAAGCTCCTCGCCGGCGCCTCCAAATTGGCCCGGGCCGTCCGCAGCACCCTCGGGCCACGCGGTCGGAATGTGATCCTTGACAAAGGCTGGGGCGCGCCGAACATCACCAAAGACGGCGTCACCGTCGCCGAAGACATCGACCTCGCCGACCCCTTCGAAAACATGGGCGCGCAGTTGGTGAAAGAAGCCGCGTCGAAGACCTCCGACATCGCCGGCGACGGCACCACCACCGCCACCGTGCTCGCCGAGTTCATCTTCCGCGAAGGGTTGAAGTCCGTCGCCGCCGGCGGGGATCCGATGGCCTTGGTCCGCGGGATTCAAATCGCCGTCGAAAAAGTCGTCGAAGAGCTGCACAAGCTCGCCGACCCGATCGACCCGAAAGACATGAAGGCGATCACCGAAGTCGCCACGATTTCCGGGAACAACAATAAAGAGATCGGCGCCAAGCTCGCCGAGGCCATGAAGAAGGTCGGCGCCAGCAACGGCGTCATCACCATCGAAGAAGGCAAAACCCCCGAGACCGAAGTCACGGTCGTGCAGGGGATGCAATTCGACCGCGGTTACCTCAGCCCGCACTTCGTCAACAATCAAGAATCGGTGACGTGCGAGTTCGACAATCCGTACATCTTGATCTTCGAAGACAAGATCAGCAACGTGAAGGATCTGATCCCGCTGCTCGAACTCGTCGCCAACAAGCAAAAAGCTCCGCTCGTTATCATCGCCGAAGACATCGAAGGCGAAGCCCTGGCCACCCTCGTGCTGAACAAGCTCAAAGGTGTGTTGACCGTGTGCGCCGTCAAGGCCCCCGGTTACGGCGATCGCCGCAAGGCCATGCTCGAAGACATCGCCATCCTCACGGGCGGCGAGCCGATCTTCAAAGACCTCGGCCTACAACTCGACAGCATCAAACTCGAACAACTCGGCCGCTGCAAGCGCATCCGCATCGACGCCGAGAACACGACCGTCACCCAGGGCGCCGGCGATAAGAAGGCCATCGAAGGCCGGGCGGAATTGATCCGCAAAGAGATCGGCAAAACCGAAAGCGAATACGACCGCGAGAAGCTGCAAGAACGCCTGGCGAAGCTCGCCGGGGGCGTCGCGGTAATCAAAGTCGGCGGCGACACCGAAACCGAAATGAAGGAACGCAAAGCCCTCTACGAAGACGCCCACGCCGCGACGAAGGCCGCCATCGAAGAAGGCATCGTGGCCGGGGGCGGGGTCGCCCTGCTACAAGCCCGCAAAGTCCTCGACAAGATCAAGCTCACCGGCGACGAAGCCCTCGGCGTCCGCGTGCTGTACCGGGCCCTCGAAATGCCCTGCCGCATGATCGCGGAGAACGCGGGCAAAGACGGCACCGTGATCGTCGCAAACATCGCCAAGAGCAAAGAGAAGAACTTCGGCTACAACGCCGACACCGACGAATACGAAGACATGCGCAAAGCCGGCATCGTCGACCCGGTGAAGGTCACCCGCAGCGCCCTGCAAAACGGGGCCAGCGTCGCTTGCTTGCTCCTCACCACCGAAGGCATGATCGCCGATATCCCCGAGCCGAAAGGCGCCGGCGGCGATCACCACGATCACGATCATGGCGGCGGAGGCATGGGTGGGATGGGCGGCATGGGAGGAATGGGTGGCATGGGCGGGATGATGTAAGTGGGAACGGGTATCGGGTGCCGGGGATCGGGTTTCGCAGACAAACCTTCCCCGCTCGCGATCCCCACTTTCCTATCAGAGAATCAAAACGAAATCCTGTCTGCGATACCCGAAACCCGAAACCCGAGTTCCCAATGGCCAAAGAATCCAAGCCCGCCGCCCTGACCCTGAAGCCGCTCGACGACCGCATCGTCGTCGAGGCGGGCAGCGCCGACGAGAAGACCGCCGGCGGTATCTTGCTGCCGGACACGGCCAAGCAGAAGCCGCAGCAAGGCAAAGTCATCGCCGTCGGCCCGGGCAAGCTGCTCGAAAGCGGCACCCGCATCGCCCTCGACGTGAAAGTCGGCGACACCGTGATGTACGGCAAGTACAGCGGCAGCGACGTGGAAGTCAACGGCACCGAATACAAGATCATGCGGGAGAGCGACATCCTCGCCAAGCTGGCGAAGTAAACACAACAATACATAAAAACATTTCACCGCAGAGGAGGAAGAGAACGCGGAGAGAATCAATTGAAATGGGATCCATTTTCATTTCTTCTCTGCCATCTCTTCTTTCTCTGCGGTGAATATCTTCTTCCGGAGACTTCCACACATGGCCAAGCAACTTCTTTACACCGACGACGCCCGCCGCAAGCTCCTGACCGGGGCCGAGAAGCTGGCCAAAGCCGTCGGCATCACGCTCGGGCCGACCGGCCGGAACGTGATCATCGACAAATCGTTCGGCGGCCCGACCATCACCAAAGACGGCGTGACGGTTTCCAAGGAAATCGAACTCAGCGACCCCTTTGAAAACATGGGTGCCAAGCTCGTGAACGCGGTCGCCCAGAAGACCTCCGACACCGCCGGCGACGGCACCACCACCGCCACCGTGCTCGCCTTGGCGATTTATCAGGAAGGCCTGCGGAACATCACCGCCGGGGCCAACCCGATGGGCGTCAAGAAAGGCATCGAAAAAGCCGTCGATAAAGCCGTCGAATACTTGGAAGGGACGCTGACGAAGCGCCTCACCAAGAAAGAAGAGATGGCGCAAGTCGCGTCGATCTCCGCGAACAACGACCCGAAGATCGGCGACCTGATGGCCGAGGCGTTCAGCAAGGTCGGCAAGGACGGCGTCATCACGATCGAAGAAGGCAAAACCTCCGATACGATCCTCGAGTTCGTCGAAGGGATGCAGTTCGACAAAGGCTACGTGTCGCCGTACTTCGTGGTCAACACGCCCGATATGAAGTGGGAAGCCGAGAAGCCGTACATCTTGATTTACGAGAAGAAACTCAGCAACGTCCGCGAGTTCCTGCCGCTGCTCGAGAAGATCGCGACGACCCGCCGGCCGCTGCTCATCATCGCCGAAGATGTCGAAGCCGAAGCGCTGCAGATGCTCGTCGTGAATAAGCTCCGCGGCCTCATCGAAGTCTGCGCCGTCAAGGCCCCCGGCTTCGGCGACCGCCGCAAAGCCATGCTCGGCGACATCGCCACGCTGACGGGCGGCACGTTCATCTCGGACGACCTCGGCGTCAAGCTCGAGAACGTCGAACTCGAACACCTCGGCGAAGCCGATCAGGTGTCGGTCGAGAAGGAAAACACCACGATCATCTGCGAACCGGACAAAGAGCGCACGAAGGCCATCGAAGCCCGCGTCGCCCAGATCCGCACGCAAATGGATCAAACCGAGAGCAGCTACGACAAAGAGAAGTTCACCGAGCGGCTGGCGAAACTCGTCGGCGGCGTGGCGATCATCAAAGTCGGCGCCGCGACCGAAGCCGAGATGAAGCAGACCAAAGGCCGCATCGAAGACGCGCTGCACGCGACCCGCGCGGCCGTCGACAAGGGCATCGTCGCCGGCGGCGGCACGGCGTTGCTCCGCTGCATCCCGATCATCGAAGCCTTGGCCGAGAAGCTCAAGGGCGACGAGAAGATCGGGGCGGAACTCGTGGCCCGCGCCTTGGTCAAACCGATCCGCACCATCGCCGAAAATTGCGGCGAAGACGGCGCCGTGATCTGCGACGAAGTGATGACCCGCGGGGAGAAGAATCCGAACATCGGCTACAACGCCAACACCGGCGAGTACGTCGACATGATCAAGGCCGGGATCTTGGATCCGTTCGTGGTCACGAAGTCGGCCCTGACGAACGCCGCCAGCATCGCCGGGTTGATGTTGACGACCGACGTGATGATCACGAAGATCGACGAAGACGGCGACAAGCCGCGGAAGGTCTCCGGGGCCATCGGGTAATCCAACTTGAGGCGGGGCCGGATATGCCCAGGTTATCCGAGTTTTACGGTATCGTGATATACATGTACTACAAGGATCACGCCCCGCCCCACGTCCACGCTTTTTACGGCGGCCAAGAAGCCGTGTTTGAAATCACAACGGGCGTAGTCTCGGCGGGTACGCTTCCGAGGCGCGCCCGTTCGCTCGTTGAAGCGTGGTTGGCGCAGAATCAACCACAATTGATTCTCGATTGGAGTCTGGCCACCAGTGGTCAGCCCCTCCTTCCGATTCCACCTTTGGATTGAAACGCCATGGCGCCGATCCTCCGGGTCACCGAAGCTCGCGTCTGCGGGCCGTTACAAATACAATTGAGGTTCAACGACGGAACCCAAGGCGTATCCGATCTCAGCGATGTTCTCGAAGGCCCTATGCTCGAAGCGTTGCGTGACGAAAGTCTGTTTTCGCAGGCCGAACTCGAGCCGGTTTGTGGAACGGTCGTTTGGCCCAACGGAGCCGACTTGGCGCCGGAGGCACTGATGGCTTGTTTAGTTCTGATCGCCGTATGAGTGTTGCAAAGGAAACTGGGTCATGCACCATTCCGAATTGCGAGCCTCGTTGCGCAAGCAACCTTTCCAGCCGTTCCGACTCATCTTGTCCAGCGGCACGTCGTATGACATCCGGAGCCCGGAGTGGATTCTCATCACGGGCATGACGACGTACGTGGGCATTCCGGGTGAAGCGGGTGACGGGGAAATTTTGCGGCACATCGACAACGCCCGCATTGTCGAACTCATCCCACTGCCGGAAGTCGCCGTTTCTAAGTCTGCGTGATGTCTGTCTTGCAGGGCGGGTGGAGTCTTCGGAACCCGCCGCTCGCCCGATTGTGACACGGCGGGTTCCG
>JAYSYN010000322.1:0-8745 GCA_043727575.1 Fimbriiglobus sp. | reverse complement strand
GCGGCACTTCCGCTCGACAAATCCGTCCGGGTACCGGGGTTCCTCATCGGCCTCGGCATCGCCCTCGACGATTCCACGATCCTCAGCGGCAACCCCCTGACGAAGAAGCTCTGCGCGGCCGCCGAATCCGCCGACGAACGCAAAGCGCGCATCAAGAATCTCGGCGCGCCGACGATCCACAAACGCCGCGACCTGTGCCAGCATTTCGCCGTGAGCGTGGCCCTGACCGAAATTTTCGGACCGGCTTTGGCCGAACTCGCGGGCGTCGCCAAAGAGCAGGCCGACATGAGAGGCACCAGCGGCTTCAGCTTCGTCGATCTGGTGCTGGACCTCGCCGGCATCGAGTTCGCCGTGCGGATTCAGAAAACGCCCGGGAAGCTCGACGGGATCGCGAAAGAGTTCGCCATCACGGATTATGCCCCGGCTATCGATGGCTTGAGCGAAGGTCTGAATGAAGCCGCGTTCCAAAAGGAGTTCGGCGGGCCGACCGACCCGCGCTACAAGGAGCAAATCGAAGCGATTCGCAAGCGAGTGCAGACGGCGAAGGCGTACAAGGAGTGACGACTTCCCCGGCCACCCGGTTCGGTCGCGGGGCATGCCGCGAACTGGCCCGCGATTGTCCCCGGCGTATGCTGGCTCTTCCCCCCAATCGAACGTCCCATCGGGGTCGATGCCCATGCCCGCCGTCGTCGAAGACACCTACGCCGAAGCCTTCCGCAGCATCTATTCGGAAGTCCTCGTCACGGCCCGCGACGCCACTTGGCTGAACCACGCCGTCGTGGCGGCGACGGGCAACGCCAGCTCGACGATCCTGTGCGATTGCGAAGCGGCGCTCAGCCGGAGCTTGACGCCGGCGGAAACGCCCGACGGCCGAGTCGGGGCGATTCTGCAATTCCACGTCCCGCGCTTTTGGAAAGAGCGCGAGGTCAAGCTCGAGCGCAGCCTGCTCGTCCGCGTCAGCCAGAACATCCTCACCTGCCCGACCACGGCCTGTTTCAACGTCCTGCCCAGCGAGGAAAAATGGTTCCCGCTCGGGCGCAAGGTCGCCTACTTCGGCGACGGGCACCAATTCAAAACCGAGCGATCCGGCCGGCGGGTGCGGGTGATCCCGATCCTGTCCGGTGAGTTCGTCATCGAGCGGCGCTGGGGCTGGGCCGAGGGGCTGATGGGCGGCAATCTGTGGTTCTTCGGAGCCACGGCCGACGGGGCTCTCGACGCCGCCGAACGCGCCGCCGCCGGAGCCGCCGCGACCGGTCCGCAGACCCGCGTTTGCCTGCCGTTCCCCGGCGGAGTCGCCGCCAGCGGCAGCAAGGCCGGGAGCAAGTACAAATTCAGCATCGCCAGCACCTACGCCGAATATTGCCCGACGCTGCGGGGCCAACCCGGCATCGAAACCCGCCTGCCCGACGGCGTGGCCAGCGTCCAAGAGATCATCATCAACGGCCCGGATCTGGCGTCGATTGCGACCGCGACGCAAGCGGCCATCGCCGCCTGCCTCGACACCCCCGACCTACTCCGGATCTCCGCCGGCAACTACGGCGGCCGACTCGGCAAAAGCTTCGTCTATTTGCATCCGGACAAGCAAGTGGGGTGAATGTGTGTGCTTGCTAAAACAAATTTTGGCGACTGGAGTAGAGACAATACACCTGGATTCGGTGATCGCTTCTCTAAGCGATCACCGAACTCCAAGGATTAATTCTAAGAAAATTAAAAGTGCCAATGCGTTTGTCTGATGTACGCAAGAGCGATCTTTTTGCAATTTGTCCTTTACAATTCAAATAGGCTTCACGATTTCTTGCTGATTCCCATAGCGAACCTAGTTGTTCAATACTACCTATTCGCTACCGATTGAGATACTGTTTGCAATCTGTTGCGAATCGGTTGTGTGAACATGTGAATACAACAGGTCCAATCGGTAGACTCGCCAGCCCGAAGAAACGCTCGCACAATATCTGTCCATAGTGGCGATCTTGCTGAGTTCAATTGTGGATCAAGCAATGGTCGGCACCTGGAACGGGAGAACGCAGATGTCCAAGATCATGGCATCCTTTCCACGGGTCTGTCCGGCACTGCAGGCGGAGTACGGTGATGAACCGATTCCGGTCAAGCGCATCAACCAAGCCGTAATGATCGATGCCCCATGCACTCTCAATAGCGTCTGTGTCTCTGATCATTGCTACAACTGGCACAACCAAGGTCCAAGCGTTAAGTTGACGAACCCCAAGTTCTTCATCCGTGCCGACGCCAAATACTACAGGTACGTCGGCCCGCACGACTACTACACTGGAATTATTGAGAGTAAGCCGCACGGTTCCAACGTAGTGATCGAAATAGGTCGCAGAGAGAATGGAAAACTGGCCACATAATGGCATCGACGTGTGCGTGACGTGCACAAAACTCGTCACGCACACCATTCAATACTTCACGCCCGCTTCCTCATCTGCCAATCCTCGCTCGTCAGCAACACCTCGCGGGCGCTGCTGCCGTTGAAACTCCCGACGATCCCGTCCTCGGCCATGAAGTCGATGAGCCGCGAAGCCCGGCCGTAGCCGATGCCGAGGGCGCGCTGCAGCAGCGACGTGCTCCCGCGCCGTTCGCGCAGCACCACTTCGATGGCCTGCTCGTAGAGCGCGTCGCGGTCGCGCATCTTCTCGCCGGCGTCGCCGCCATCGGTCGTATCCTTCGCCTTCAAGTTCAGCAGTTCGCTCTCGAAGTTCGGCTCGTACTGGCCGAGTTCCTCCATGACGCGCTCGATCTCTTTGTCGTCGACGTAAGCGCCTTGGCCCCGCACGATGGTGCTCGTGCCCGGTTGCAGGAACAGCATGTCCCCCATGCCGAGGAGTTTGTCGGCGCCTTTCTCGTCGAGCACGACCATGCTGTCGTTGCGGCTGGCGACTTGGAAGCAAATCCGCGCCGGGAGGTTCGACTTGATGAGCCCCGTGATGACATCGACCGTCGGCCGCTGCGTCGCCAAGATCAGGTGGATGCCCGAAGCCCGCGATTTCTGCGCCAACCGGATGATGTGCCCTTCGACCTCTTTTTTCATCGACATCAGCAAGTCGCCGACTTCGTCGACGATCACCACGATGTACGGCATCTTGCGCGGGATCTGCCGGCGTTCGTCTTCGCTCTGCGGGTCGACGCGCTTGAGGATCTCGTCGTAACTCAGCTCGTTGTAACTGGCGATATTCCGCACCCGGGCCCGGCGGAGCAGTTCGTAGCGCTCCTCCATTTTGTCGACTGCCCAACTCAGGATCGCCTCGGATTTCTTGTCGTCGGTCACGACCGGGTGCATGAGGTGCGGGATGCGGGCGTAGTCGCTGAACTCGACCTTCTTCGGATCGATCAAGATCAACCGGCACTCGTCCGGCGCCCGGCTGAAGAGGAAACTCTGGATGATCGAGTTCAAGCAGACCGATTTCCCGGTACCGGTTCGCCCGGCGATGAGCAGGTGCGGCATCGTCGCCATGTCGTAGACCAGCGGTCGACCTTCGACGTCTTTGCCGAGGTAGATCGGCAGCTTGAACTTGGCCGTCTTCGCGGTCGTCGCTTGGATGATTTCCTTCAACCGCACCGTCTGCCGGTGTTCGTTCGGCACCTCGACACCGACGGTGTTGCGGCCCGGAATACTGGCCACAATGCGAACCGATTGCACGCCGAGGTTCAGGGCGATGTCGTCGGCCAACACCGTGACCTTGTTCAGCCGCAAGCCCGTCTCCAACGCAATTTCGTACTGCGTGATCACCGGACCCGTGTGGATGCCGACGACGCGGACGACGATACCGAAGTCGAGAAACGTTTTCTCTAACAGCGCCGCGCGCTCGCGGAGTTTCTGCTCGTGGTCGGCGACCGGGAACGGGTCGGCGTCGGCCAACAGCGCCAGCGACGGGAGTTCGTAGCCTTCGGGCAAGTTCGAGCGCGGTTCTTCGGCCTCATCTTCATCCTCGCGCGGCACGAGGCGCAACGGCATCGGCGTCGGTGCGTTCGCCGCAGGCCGCTCGGTGTGCCGGTGGATCGGCACCGGCCCTTCCGCCACCGCCGGCTCGGGGCGGGTGATAGGGATGTCGGCCGAGATGGCGAGGCCCGGTGTCGGCGCCGCTGTCAGCGAGACGAGTTCCGGCTTCGGGTTCGGTTTCAACTTTTGGAAGATGGCATGGGAACTCCGACCGACGAATGCATTCCCGCGGACGAGGAACCGCAGCGCGGCCAGGACGACGCCGTCCATCGCCAGCATCAGGCCGATCAGCACCAGAGCTGCGAGGAGCAAGCCGGGGAGTGGGTACGGGACCAGCCCGTCGAGCCGGAGGCGGAGCCAAGCCCCGACCGAACCGCCGGGGCCGTAGATCGACGTGTTCCAAGGCGCGACCCGATCGGCCAACGCCGCGGCCGATGCGATCAAGATGATCCAACCGAGGGCGCGGACGCCGAGGCGGGGCCAACTCCGGCGCGCGACGTACAACCCGATCAGCGCGAACCAACCCGCGAGCAGAACTCCGAGGGCGAGGCCGAGGGAATCGATGAGCGGGCGCGCAACTTCTGAACCCCACGAGCCGGCGAGCGCGGCGACGAGTGCAATCCCGGCCAGTGCGAGCGACGCCGCGACGGCATCGCATCGCCAACGCGGAGGAGGATGGGTTGCGGGTTCCACCGGCGCGACCGCTTCGGAGACTTTGGGAGTGCGCATGGCAGGATTGTCCCCCGGCCATCGATAAAACTGAAGAGAAAGTGGGCCGGGTCGCGTTGGAATGTGTGAGGATGTCTCGCGCAGAGCCGCAAAGACCGCAAAGTAGAATATGATGGAACAATTCTGACTTTGACTGCGTCTCCGCGGCTTTGCGTGAGATTCCCGATTGCGACTCCGCGTGAGATTCCACCCCATGCTCCACGTCGCCCTTTGGGAACCGGCGATCCCGCCGAACACCGGCAACATCGCCCGGCTGTGCGCCGCGACGGGGGCGCGGCTGCACCTCATCGGCCCACTCGGCTTCCGCATCGACGACGCCGCAGTGAAGCGGGCGGGCTTGGATTACTGGCCCCATGTCGATCTCGTGCAACACACCACCTGGGAAGACTTCACCGCGGCCGTCCCCGGCCGGATCTGGCTGATCGACAACCCCGCCCCGCGATGTTACACCGACGTGGAATACCGAGACGGTGACATTTTGCTGTTCGGCAACGAGACGAAAGGTTTGCCCGAGGAACTGCGGATCGCCCACGCGGAGCGACTTGTCAGCATCCCCATGCCGACCGGCAAAGTCCGCAGCCTCAACCTCGGCACCTCGGCCGGGATCGTGTTGTACGAAGCGTACCGGCAAATCGGGATCGCGTGAGTCGGCCCCGGCCAGTCGGCGCGATCCGGTGCGGGCCGCGCGGGAAGCTCGGTCGATTCCATGGGCATGGCCCACCCGACGACCCTTCCGAAATCGACCGTGCTCGCGTTGCCGACGCTGCCGGAACTCCTCGCCTTCGTCCACGCGGAATTGTGTACCTTCGACGAACTCGACCCGGCCCAAGCCCCGTTGAAGCAGTCGCCGTTGGTGCGCCGCGGCAAAGTCTGCGGGTTGATGTTCCACGTCGACGGCCCGCGGATGCTGCGTACCTCCGCCGTCTGGGCCGCCGACGAGAACCGCATTTTGTTGTACGACAGCACCGGCGCCCGCGCCCGCGAAGTCCGGCTGACCGAATCCCCCGATTGAAGACCGAAAAAGCGGCCTGACTGCGGGAAAATGGTTCCAGCGCAGTACCACACACCCTCCCGTGGAACCATTGCAAAATGCTGGAATCATCCCCGTACGCCAAGCCCGGCATCGGGTTGTGTCGATCTTGCGAGGCTTATTGAGACTGGGCGGCGATCCAATCGTGTCTGTCCGAGTACTGGCACACAACGAAAAACGGATCGCCATTCGGCGATCCGCAATCCCAAATCCGCAATCCCAAATTCTCTACGGCTCCATCCGCGTGAAGTACGGCACCAAGTGCCGGTTCAACGGGCTGCCCGCATCGAAGAGCGGTTGCGGCCCGGGGTTGCCGGGGATCGTGTTGCTGACGCGGGTGCTGCCGCCGTAAAAGCGCAACGTCGGCGTCGTGGTATCGAGGGTGATAATGACTTGACCCGGCGCCCCCGCTGTGATCGACAACGGGGCCATCGAGATGTTCACGAAACCGCCATTTCCACCTGTCAGTGTGTCGCCAAGGCCCAAGCGGAGTTGCGACCCCGGGGCGATGTCGATCGGCAATCCATCGCTGTAAATCCGCAAATTGGCCCCGTTCACAACCCCCTCTACCGTGAGCTGCAAACTTCCGACCGGGGCGTCGGCCATCAACTTCGTTTCCCACGGTTTTGGTCCGGCGATCATCGGCGTCAACGGCGACGCCACCGTCAGCATCGAGCGATCCACCACGGCCGAGTACTGGGCCCGCAGGTCGCCGGGGACTTTGTCGAATAGCTCTTTGCCGAACTGCAACACCGGCGCCCCGACCGGCGAATCGACCTCAAAGAAGCCGACGGTCCAGATGACGAGGAAGCCATCGCTGACGGTCGTGAGGTTGCCCCACGCCTTGCGGTGGGGTTCTTCATCGACGACATAGGGGTGTGTCACGCCGGGTTGGGCGTTGAACAACATTGGGAATGGATAGGCGACGCCAGCCGGCTGCGGGATGGTGCTGCGGAAGTAGGTGTCCTCGTAGCCGCCGGCCGCAGCGAGCTTGTACGGATGGTCGGTCCCGCCTTCGTCCACAGTGCTGCGAATCTTCTGCGCCGTCGCCCAGTTCGGCGAGCGCATCGCCTCGACACGGTTCGTCCAAGCGGAGTCCACCCAAGGCAAATCGAAACTAAGTTGATTCCCCTGTTGCGGATCGAGGAGCGCCCGTAGGGTGCGATAGTCGGCGGCGGTATTCAAATTCACGCGGCCCGGCTCGCGGCCGCCGAGCGGGATGCCCGGCATCCGATTGCCGGTGGTGAGGAGATCGAAGGCTTTGAACAAGTTGATGCCCGAACTTGGCGCGGGTAAGGTCGTGTTGGGCATGAGTGCGGACATGCACGTCAAAGAACTGCCATTGTGGCGCTGGAAAGCGATGCCGTCGCTGAACTTCGCAGTCAGCGAGTGCGGCGCGTGGGCGGAAACGTGCAGCAATTCGAGGCTGTTGATCAGTTCGCGGTCGTAGTGGATATAAGCTGCGTTGTTGTAGGAGGTGTTGGATTCGAAGAACGTGTGCGGGGGGGTGGCGCCGGCCTTCACTTGGTCGACGACGATTGCCGTAGCCGCGCCGTATGTCGGGAAAGCAGCGTAGGCATGCTTGCGGCCGATTGTGGGCAGATCCTTCGACGGGTCGGCCAGCGGCGCGACTCGGGGCACGTCGTCATGGGTGACGCGGTCGCGCACCGGCACGGCTTCGATGTAATCGACCGTGACGTACGGGTTGTCCGGGAGCGTCACGTCGTAGGCGAACGGTGCGGTCGTGATCGTCGGATCGTTGGGCCGGAGGTACGGGTTCGCGAGCCGGCGCAGCACGACGGTGTTGGTGGTCTCTTTTTCGGCCGTGATGCTCGCCTGATTCGGCGTGACCGAAGTGGCAAAGTACGACATCGAGGCGACGGGCGAAGCCGGAAGGGGCGGAGGATCGGCCGTCCGCAGAGTCGTGTTGACGCCGCCTGCAGGGAAATCGTCCTTCGGGCCGACTACGTAATAACCGACATTGCCACCGCCGGGTCCATTGGGGGTTGCGCCGGTCGGCGCGGGCTTCACGGTGTTGAAGTCGTCGAGATTCGGGGCCACGATCGTCGCGGCGGCGGGCATGGCGGGGGGAGCGGGGGTACGGTCGTCGAGAAACTGATTCAGCTCGATCTTCCGACTCAGATTTGGAATGGCCGTGCCATTCACGCCGGCCGGATCGCCCGTGACGTTCGCTTCGTTGGTGAGGCCGGCGGAGTATGCAGTGGACTGTCCTTTGGCGGCTTCCAATACATCGAGGCGATAGACCGCGAAGGTCGTGCCGGTGTAGGCGTTCGCGTTTCCGGACTGGTCTGGAGATTCGTTTTGTTTCCACTGAAGCCGGGCCGCGCCGGAGGCGAGTTCGGGGCGGGCGCCGTCGAACGGCAATGGGTTGTGCAGCTCGACCCAAAACTTCCGCTGCAGCGGCCGATTCGCCTTCTGGCTCCCCGGCGGCAGAGGTGCGGCCACAGGATCGCGCCGGTCGTTCGCCAGTTGCCCGTAAGCTTCGTTTACCACCAAACGCGGGAGTTCTGTCCCGTAAACGACACGGCTGCCGAGTTGCGCGGGGTTGAAGTTCAGCGGGTCCGTGTTCGGATCGACACCGGCCGTCGGACTCAGGGCGTTCCACACGAACGTCGTGCTGATATCGTCCGAATCCCGAGCGTCCACAATGTTGGCCGCATACTGCGCCAAGCGGCGGAGGGTCGCAATCGTCGCCGGGGGGACAACGGTCGGATCGAGGTTGTTCAGCGAGTGCGTCGTCGAGTTGTACATGACGACGGTGCCGTCGATCAGTCCGGGTACCAGCGCGGCGAGCCGCAAAAAGATGTCCATGGCCAACGCCTGCCGACTCGCCCTGGCGGCGACCATATTGCCCATGTTTTGAGGGTGGTAGTTATTGGTCACGGTGAGGCGATAATCGGGCAGCGGACGATTCAAATCCACCGGTCCCAACTTCGCGCTGCCGCCATTCGTAAGAATGGTCACTTCCCCCCAACTCTGCGTGACGTTGAAGTTCGTCGTCATCGCCCGG
>JAYSYN010000321.1:0-26059 GCA_043727575.1 Fimbriiglobus sp. | reverse complement strand
CGAAGGTCACGCTGATGGCGCCGAGTTTTTGGTCTTCGAGTTGGCTCGAAATCTCTTTCAAAATGTCGCCGATCGGCTCGTTCTTGGCGTCGATAGTGACTTTGCCTTTGAGCTTTTTCGTGCGCGTGAACGACGCGCCCAGAGTGTCCTTGGCATCGACGGCGTGAGCCACCGCGGCCCCGACGACAACGGCGAGGAGGCCCAACACAAAACGATTCATGGCGAATTCCGGAGAGGGGTAGGGGATGACATTGTTCCAATCCTACGTCATTCCGACGATCCGGTACAACGAATGGTTCCACGCGCTCCGGAATCGAATAGCCTGATGCGACCGCTGTGTGGATACACCGCCGGAGTGAGGCTGGTCCGACGGAATTCTTTCTGTCGAATTACTGTTTGATGGCGGAGGGCCGCGACGTGCGGAAGTTGTCAAGAACTGCTCGGAGGTACCTGCGGCCACTGGTCTTCTTGGCGTTCGTCAACTTCGCCGTCCACTGGGGAGTTGCCGTCACAATCGGCGGGGACGCGGTTAGCGGCCGAGTCGAAAACGGGCGGTATTATCTCAGCGACCACGGGGCCCTCACCGAGGTCAGCCGGGCGATGTACAATTATAGCTTGGTGCATACCGCCAGCACTTGGCTGACGCACGGTCTGGCGCTGGGCGGGGGATTAATTTTGTATGCTCTCGGTCGGCTGTACGAGTCACCCCCGGCGTCGTGCCACGAAGACTCGGCGGGACCGAGACAACCTCAAGATTGAACTCCAATGCTACGCGTAGGATTCTTCCGTTGGAGTTCAACCTTCAGGTTGTTCCACGCTTGCCAAAGAAGTGGAGCCGAGTCTTCGAGGATCGACACTTCGCGAATCCCCATCGGGCCTCGAAGACTTGCCCGACGGAGTTGCAACTGTTTGGTAGCGCCGATTCGGACGCAACTCCTTGTCTAGCATAGGATATACCACGAATCCGTGATTTTCCCAATTGGGAGGCTGGCTCTCGCCGGAAAGATCCAAACAGCCCTGCCGAATGTTGACAAAAGCATGGCCCGGACCCATCGAAATTCGTAAAAAGATATCTACGGATCGACCAGGAAAAGCCACCGCGATACCGACTGTAACCCGTTACCCGGTCTTCGGTTGCTTTTCTGAACTTCCGCATCGAAACGCAGGTCCCGCGCCAGGAGTTCCGGTTTGGCCAAGTCTTCTTCGACCCCGCCCGGTTCCAACGATCCGCCACCGGCTGCAGTCGTCCTTCCCGATCTGCCGATCGATCCGCTCGACATCGTCGACGAACTGCGGGATAGCTACCTCACGTACGCGCAATCGGTCATCGTCAGCCGGGCGCTCCCGGATGTGCGCGACGGATTGAAGCCGTCCCAGCGGCGCATCCTCGTCGCCATGAACGACCTCGGCCTCGGGCCGACGGCCGCGACGAGCAAGTGCGCCGGCATCATCGGCGAAACGATGAAGCGATACCACCCGCACGGTGATGCCAGCATTTACGACACCCTCGTGCGCATGGCCCAAGATTGGGTCATGCGGCAGAAGCTGATCCACGGCCAAGGGAACTTCGGCTCTATCGCCGGCCTGCCGCCCGCCGCCCACCGCTACACCGAAGCGCGGTTGACGCACCCCGCCGCGGAAATGCTCGCGGACTTAGAAAACGACACGGTCGATTTCATCGACAACTACGACGGCAAGTACCGCGAACCGCTGGTGCTGCCGAGCAAGTTCCCCAACTTGCTCGTCAACGGTGCCGTCGGGATCGCCGTCGGCATGGCGACGGACATCCCGCCGCACAACCTCCGCGAAATCTGCACCGGGTTGATTCGGCTGATCGACAACCCCGATGTCAGCCTGATGGAACTGCTCGAAATCGTACCCGGCCCGGACTTCCCCACGGGCGGCATCGTCATGGGCAAGGCCGGCATCTACCGCGCGTACATGGGCGAGCGCAGCCGGATCACGCTGCGGGCGCGGGCCGAAATCGTCGAAGAGGTGAAGGGAAAGATCCCCGTCATCATCATTAAGGAAGTCCCGTTTGAAGTGACGCGCAACGCCATGATGGCCGAGTTGGGCGAGCTGCTCCGCGACGACCGCATCCCGGGTATGACCTTCGTCCGCGACGAATCCTCGGCCCGCACCGGGGAACCGGTACGCTTGGTCGTCGAACTCAAACGCGGGTCCGACCCGCACCTCGCGCTCAATCAGATTTACCAGTTCAGCCGGTTGCAGAAGACCGTCAGCATCGCCATGCTCGCCCTCGTCGAAGGCCGGCCGGAGTTTTTGACGCTCAAGCAGATGATGCAGAAGTTCCTCGATCACCGCATCGTCGTCATCCGCCGGCGGACGAATTTCCTCCTCCGGGAAGCCAAGCGGCGCAGCCACGTTCTCGAAGGGCAACTGATCGCGATCTCGAGTTTGGATCTCGTCATCCAGACTATCCGGCAGTCGCCATCGCGATCCGAGGCCAAAGTCCGCTTGCAAGCGATGGGGGTTTCCATCGATCTGATGAAGTCGGCCCTCGGCGAAGTCGCCTTCGGTATCTTGCAGGCCGAGATCGGCATCCGCGACGAATACCGGATGACGGAACTGCAAGCCGAGGCGATCTTGCGGATGCAGCTAGGGCAATTGGCCAACCTGGAACGGGACGAAATCCTCAAGGAATACAACGGCATCCGCGACGAGATCCGCAGCTACGAAGCGATCCTCGGCAGCGACGCGATGGTCAACGACATCATCCGCGCCGACCTCAACCTCATGCGCGACCGCTTCGGCAACGACCGCCGCACGGAAATCACCGACGACGGCGGCGATGTCGAGATGGAAGACCTGATCGCCGATGAACCGACGGTCGTGATGCTCTCGCACGAAGGCTTCATCAAACGCCTGCCGATCGAAACCTACCGCACCCAAGCCCGCGGCGGCAAAGGCGTCCAAGGCGGCCTGCGCGACAACGACTTCATCGAGCACTTCTTCACCGCGACGACGAAATCGTTCCTCCTCTGCTTCACCGACCGCGGCCAATGCTATTGGCTCAAAGTCTATCGGATTCCCGAAGCGAGTCGGACATCCAACGGCCGCTCCATCGCCAACGTGCTGTCGTTGAAGCCGGACGAAAAGATCGCCAGCGTCATCCCCGTCCGCGAGTTCGAAGCGGGTACCTTCCTCTTGATGGCGACTCGGCAGGGCCTCGTGAAAAAGACGAGTCTGATGGAGTACAGCCGGCCGCGTCAGGGGGGAATCATCGGCATCAACCTCGAAGAGGGCGACGCCCTGATGCAGGTGTGCGTCACCCGGCCGGGCGACGAAGTGGTGTTGAGTACGCGGCAGGGAATGGCGATCCGCTTCGGCGAGTCGGACGCGCGGGCCATGGGCCGCGGGGCCACCGGCGTCTGGGGCATCAAGCTGAACAAAACCAAGGACGACAGCTTGGTCGGCATGGTCGTCGCCGACCCGGACGGTTTCTTGCTCACGTTGTGCGAGAATGGTTACGGAAAGCGCACCCCTTTCGGCGCCAACGAAGCAGCGAGTCCGGACGCGCCCGAAGACGATGCCGAGACCCCGGAAATCGTCGAGGTCGATGCCCCAAGTGCCGAAGGCGATGACGAAGCCGAGGAAGGCGCGACCGAAAAAGGCGCGATGCGCTACCGCAAGCAGAAGCGCGGCGGCAAGGGCGTGAAGGACGTGAAAGTGACCGCGAAGAACGGCCCCTGCGTCGGCATCGTCGCCGTCCGTCACGGCGACGAAATCATGGTCATCACGGCCCAAGGGATGGTCGTGCGGACGAAGGTCGACGACATTCGCATCGTCGGTCGCAACACGCAGGGCGTGAAGGTGATGAAGCCGAACGACGGCGACAAGATTATCACGCTGGCGAAACTGGCCCGCGAAATCGCCGCGGCGGACCCGGCTCCGGAATCGATGGAACCAGAGCCGCCCTTGTAAGACAGGCCTCCAGGCCAGTCCAAGATCTGCTCGGCCGTTGGCACTCTAGAATTTTCCGGACAGGCCTGGAGGCCTGTCCCACAAGGATCTCTCCCATGCGCGTGCTCATTACCGGCGGGTACGGGTTCATCGGGGCGTGGATCATCCGCGCCCTCCACGAACGCGGCGACGAGGTCTTCGTCTACGACCTCCGCGAAGACAACCGCCGATTGAAGCTGATCCTCCCGGACGAGGCAATCGCGAAGGTGACCTTCGTCGCCGGGGATGTCTGCGATCTTCCGGCGCTGACTTTGGCGCTGAGGACGCACGCGATCTCGCACATCATCCACTTGGCCGGGTTGCAAGTGCCGACCTGCCGGCTCGATCCCTTGCTCGGGGCGAAGGTCAACGTGTTGGGCACCCTCGCCGTCTTCGAAGCGGCCAAGTCGCTCGGTTCTCAAATCGAACGGATCGTGTACGCCAGCTCCGCCGCGGTCTACGGTGGCCCGGACAATTATCCGAGCGGGCCGTTGCCGGATGATTTGACGTTGGTACCGAGCACGCACTACGGCGTCTTCAAGTGCTGCAACGAGGGGAACGCCCGCATTTACTTCCAAGATCACGGCATCAGCAGCGTCGGCCTGCGACCGTGGACGGTCTACGGCGTCGGCCGCGATCTCGGCATGACGAGCGAGCCGACCAAGGCGATCAAGGCCGCGCTGCTCGGCCGTGCGTACGCCATCAACTTCGGCGGCTGGACCGACTTCCAATACGTCGACGACGTCGCCCAGACGTTCGTTCTCAGTCTCGCCAGGCCGTACCGAGGCTCGAAGAGTTACAACCTTCGCGGCGCGGTCGTGCCGATGACGGATTTCCTGAAGGCATTGGTTGCGGTGCTGCCGGAAGCGGCGGAATTGGTGACGGTCGGCACGCTGCAAATCGCCATCGCCTTCGACCTCGACGACGCGGCGTTGCAACGCGATTTGGGCCCGATGCCCAAGACGAGCCTCGAAACCGGCATCCGCGAGACGGTGCGCATATTCCGCGAATTGCAAGCTCAGGGTAGACTGGACACCACCGACATCGACGGCCCGAAAACCGCCCCGGTGACGGCGATCGACGAGCCGTAGAGGTGAGGGTTCGTTACTTGCCGACCCGCCAAACTTTCACGCTCTTGTCGGCCGAGCCGGTGACGAGCGTGGCTCCCGCGGGGTCGAACGCGACCGATCGGACTGAGTCTTTGTGGCCTTCGAGGACCGTCAGCGGTTTGGCCGTGACGGCATCCCAGATTCGGGCCATATTGTCGTCACCCCCCGTGACGACGGACTTGCCGTCCGGGCTGAATGCGACGCAGTAGATGATTCCGGCGTGCCCTTTGAATGCGGCCACTTCCTTGCCGTTGTCCGTGTCATAGATTTTTGCGAACGCACCTTTCCCGACCACGGCGAGGCGTTTTCCATCCGCGGAAAATTGGATGGCATTCACCGTTTGTTTGGCCATGGGGATGGTCTGGGTCTCCCTCAGAGACGCGCGGTCGTGGATTCGCAAATTCTCGTCGGCGGTCACGACGGCCAACCACTTGTCGTCCGGCGAAGCCGCGGCGTGGACAATTTTCGCTTCGTACAAAATCGACTCGTAGTCCACCGTACTGCGCGACCAAGGGTGAAGGGATAGCCGCTTGCCCGCGCTTTCGAATTGCAATGAGAACTCGCCGTCGGCCGTAACGCCGAAGTAAATCGGATCGTCGAACGAATAGCCGAAGCCTTGTTTCTCCGCTTTCGGGTCCAGATTGTGCTGGCACATGCCCCGGTGTTCGTTGGTGATCGCAAACAGCCGCTTCCCATCGAGCGTGAATTGCAGCCGATCGACGGAGGTGGTTAGGCCTTCCCCCTTTCCTCCTTTGGCTTGGATCGTCCGATTCTTCCCCGTCTTCGAATCGTACAAGTACAGATTGCCGCCTTCGTCGCCGGCGGCGATCCAGTCGGCTGAGCTGGCGACGAGGGTTACCGGATGCTCGTGCTTCGCTGCGAAAACTTCTCGCCAACCGGTCTTCTCCGGCTTATCCTGTCGTTTGACTGTAATCACGGGCCCCGCGGTTGGTCTCTCGGCGTCCTGACGTGCGAAGGCCAACAGGCCGGGCGCCGCCAGCACCAACAGCACGGCGGTTCCCAATGCCATCGCCGCAATCTTGCATTTGGTCATGAACATGGCTTTCAATACTCCTCGTGTGAGAGCGTTGACTTCAGGAGACACGGCCGCAAACTGAGCCGCGACTTCGACTGTGGAAGTGAGCATTGCACTCGGCGCACAGGCCGATGCCGAATTCTGAAATAGCAGCGCCGCAACTGATCCGGTCGATAGGGCCGGGCCATGCCGGGCGAGCCGTTTCGCCAGTAAAGCTCGGCCCCGCGATAGTCGGGCCGCGAGCGTCCCTTCGGGCACGCCGAGTTGCCGGGCGGACTCCCGGCGGGTTTGGCCTTCCAAATCGCAGAGGATGATGGCGATGCGGTAGATCGCAGGCAGATGACTCAATTCATCGTCGAGCTGCGGTTGCCAGTTGTGGCCGGGGTTCGGTTCGATCCACGCCGGCTCGGGCAACTCGGCGACTTGCTTCTCCCGAGACTTCCTTTTCGCGGCGGTCGCGCGCGCCCTCAGCGCGGTCTGGTGGGCGACGCCGTAGAGCCAGTTTGCGAGCAACTCGGGCGAGGTGATCGAGGACGCTTTGCGGACGAACACGAGGAAGGTGGCTTGAAAAGCGTCCTCGGAATTATGGTGGTCGCCCAACACGCGTCGGCAAACATTCCACACCATCGAACCATGTCGACGCACGAGCGATTCGAGTGCCGCCGCATCATGGCGGCGGGTGTACTCCACCAGCAACTGCCCGTCCGTCGGCTCGCACGTGCGGTCCCACGAAAGCACCGCCCCGAGCAAGTGATGGACGGTCGGCATGTCCTCTCCCCTATCGCGGGAGCCCACCACCCGCTACCCGAGTACTACCCGCAATCGGCGAAGTGATGCATCGATCCCGGAATTCGCGTCGAAAAATGGAAAAAGCCACACGCCAGACGACTACACGTTCCACGTCGCCGAGGGCGGCTTCTTTTTCTTCTGCTTCTCCGGCTCGTAGACGAACGCCGGCTTGTCGGTCTTCTTTTTCGTCGGCAGCATCGGCGTCGCGGGGCCGGAGTTGTCGTCGTCGCCGTCGAGTTCGGCGGGGTCGAATTCCTCGGCGTCGTCCGGTTCGTCGAACGGCATCGGTTCGTCGCCGAGTTCTTCCGGCAACTCGACCGGGACGCGTTTCAATTCTTCGACGGCATCCAGCACTTCCGGGAAGTCCAGATCGAGCCCGAGTTCCTCGGCTTTCATCCGCCGTCGGGCGGCGTACGACGACGCTTCTCCCTTGGTCCGGAAGATCACCTTCAACGGCACTTCCGTGTATTGGAAGTTGTCGCGGATCGTCTTGGTCATGTAGCGGATGTACGTTTCGTCGAACAAATCCGGTTCGTTCGTGACGATCACAATCGTCGGCGGGTGCGTCCCCACTTGCGTCACGTAGTAGACCTTCGGGATCCGATTGCCGCGGACGGCCGGGTTGCTCGCGAGCATCGCTTCTTGGATGACCCGGTTGAGTTCGCCGGTCTTGGCCCGCCGGCCGGCTTGCTTGTAAAGCTGCGTGGCGAGGTTCAACAACCGGGTGACGTTCTTGCCGTTCTTCGCCGTGATGTACGCGATCGGCACATAGTCGAGCATCGAGAAAACTTTGCGCAGATACTGCGTCCACTTCTCGGTGGCGATTTTATCGCGTGCCAAGTCCCACTTGTTGACGACGAAGATCGCCGGCTTGTGGTGGACCAGGATGTACTCGGCCAGCTGCTTGTCGACGCGGCTGATCTTCCAGCGCGGGTCGAAGAAGTGCATGACGACATCGGCCCGGCGGATCGAACGCTCGGCCCGGTGCATCGAATAATATTCGATGTCGGACGCGAGGCTCCGTTTCTTGCGCACCCCGGCGGTGTCGATGGCCAGCAGCACTTTCCCATCGCGCTCGAAGCGAACGTCGATGCTGTCCCGCGTCGTCCCCGCGACTTCGGACACGATCACGCGGTCCTCTTCGGCGAGGCTGTTGATGAACGTACTCTTGCCGACGTTCCGCCGGCCGACGATGGCGAGTTTCAATTCGGCGTTGCCCGGCGCTTCTGTGGGCGTGTCTTCGGGGAGTTTTTCGTAGATGGCGAAGAGCAGTTCTTCGACGCCGCGCTTCGAGTTGGCACTCGTGCAGATCGGCTCGCCGTAACCCAAGCGGTAGAGTTCGCTCGTCCCGGCGTCGTGCTTCATGTCGTCGGCTTTGTTGGCGACGAAGATCACCGGCTTGCCGACGCTGCGCAATCGCTGGGCGACGATCTCGTCGAGCGGCACGACGCCGTTGCGAATATCGACGACGAAGACGACGAGGGTCGCTTCATCGATGGCGATGCGGATCTGCCGTTCGACTTCGTCCGTCAGATCGTCGACATCGAGGATGCCCATGCCGCCGGTGTCGACGAGTTCGAAAAAGCGGTCACGCACGCCGACGGTCGTGGCGATGCGGTCGCGCGTCACCCCGGCCGTCGGTTCAACGATGCTGATGCGTCGCCCGGCCAGCATGTTGAACAGCGCCGATTTGCCGACGTTCGGCCGGCCCACGATCGCCACCATCGGAAGTCGCATTGCAAACTCTCTCTCACCAAAGCGTGAAACCGCCGTCGAGGACCAGCGTCGCACCGGTCATGTAACTGCTCGCGTCGCTCGCCAAGAAGACCGCCGCGGGTCCGAGTTCCGCCGGGATGCCGAAGCGCCCCATCGGGATATGCCCGAGGAACGACCCTTCGAATTCGGGCTTCTCCGCGAACCATTTTTCGTTCGGCCCCGTGGCGAACACGCCCGGGGCAATGGCGTTGACCCGCACGCCGCGGGCAGCCCAGTCGGCCGCCAACGATCGCGTCAGCGCGGCCAAGGCCGCTTTCGAGGCCTCGTAGTGCCGGCCCCCGATGCCGCGGATCGCGATCGGCCCGGCGATGCTCGTGATGTTGAGGATCGATCCGCGGCCGCGTTCGAGCATCGGCTTCCCGAGCTTCTGGCAACAGACCAGCGCTCCCGTCAGGTTCAAATCGAAAAAGCTTTTCCACTGCTCGATGGTCACATCTTCCGTGGCGACATCGGCCCGCCGCCCGCCGACGTTGTTCAACAAGATGTTGATCGGCTTCCCGAGACCCAGTGCTTGTTCGCAGGCATCCGCCGCACCGGCCGGCGTTCCCACATCGGCGACGACGATGTCGACTTCGCGGCCGAGTTCGAGCAGTTCCATCTGAGCGAGGACGAGCGATCCGTATTCCCGACCGACGAGAATCAAGTCGGCCCCGGCTTCGGCAAGAGCGACCGCCATCGCCCGGCCCAATCCCCGGCTCCCTCCGGTGACCAAGGCGGTTCGTCCATCGAGCCGGAAGGAATCGAGAACGCCCATTGACAACTCGTCGCGGGGTACCAACTGTAATTGTAGCAGGTCGGAGCCAAATTGAATGGTGAACCCATGGCGAAATGCGACGAAGGTTACCCGTGCGAAGTCTGCGGGCAGATGGTGGAAGCCGTGGTCGATTCCGATTTGTACCTCCGCTATATCTTGGGCGAAGTGCCGTTGGAGGGCTTGCATTTGCAGCCCGAGCGACACGTGCCGTGCAACCCGGCGGTCGCGCAATACATCGCCGCGGAGGGTTGGCAGCCCATTTTTTGCGATGGTCCGTTTGACAAACGGACGCTGTCCGCCGACTATGTGGCAGCCGAAGAAATGCGCGTGACGCGGGGTTGGCGGCGGTTGCAAGCGATCCCGAAATTGCGCTTGGCCATCCCCGAATATCCGCTGTCCATCACCCCCGATTGATCGGACATCCCATGCGCCTCGCCTTCGCTTCGATTCTGCTGGTCGCCGGTTCCGCCTTCGCCGATGTCGAATCGGGTCCCGAGGTCGGGGACAAAGTCGGCGCCCTCAAAGTCCACGCCGTCACCGGGACCATCGAAGATAAGGAAGTCGACTACGCCAAAGAACGCAAGGACGAACCGACGATCTACTTCTTCGTCAACGCCGAGAAATTCTCCCGGCCGATGAATAAGTACATGCTGACGGTCGACGGCAAACTCGCCGACGCCGGTGAAAAGGTGATGGCGGTGATCGTCTGGTGCGGCGGCGACTTCGACAAGAACAAAGAGTACATGCCGAAGTTGCAGAAGTCGGTTTCGTATGCGAAGTCGGCGTTGACGGTCTACAACGGCGACGCCAACGGCCCGAACGGCTGGGGTGTCAACAGCGCCGCCCACCTGACAGCGGTCGTGGTCGTCGGTGGAAAAGTGGTGAAATCGTTCGCGTACGAATCGGTCAACGATACCGACGCGAAGGACGTGCTCGAATCTTTGATGAAAGCGATCAAAAAGAAGTGAACCGACTTAGCTTCACTTCTTCGCGCCCATGCAAGTTAAGCTCTTGTCGCTGCGGATGAAAACGGCCCCGCCGGAGATCGCCGGGGTCGCCAGTAATTCTTCGCCCACTTCGCTAGTGCCGAGGAGTTCCGCTTCCGCGCCCCCGGCTTTGAATACGGCGACAGTACCCGACTCGCTGAGGACGTAGACTTTGCCATCCCCGGCAACCGGGGATGCGGAGAACGTTTGTTTCCCCTTCCCCGGCACTTTCTCGTCCCACACCGCTTTGCCGGTCTTGGCGTCGATGCAATAGACGATGCCCGTCGAAGGAATCGCCGCGTAAATTCTTCCGTCGTAGTAAAGCGGTGATGAGTAGCCGGTGCGGTACTTCGCCGACTTCCAAACTTCTTCGAGTTTGTTTTCGGTCGGCTTCATCAGCGACAGTCCATCGCTACTCGTCAGGAACAATCCTTCGGTCAACGTCGGCGTCGGCGACGAACTCCCGGATTTGTGGCTCCACTTTTTCTTGCCGTCGGCCGGATCGTAGGCGACCAGTTCTTTCTGGCTCTGGTAGAAAACTTCGGCGTCGGTGCTGTTCAGCTCGCGGATGACGGGCGTGACCCAGTTGATGTCGCGCGAGCGCTCGGTCTTCCAAAGGTTCTTGCCGGTCTTGGTGTCGAGGGCCGCGAGGAACGATTCCCCGGCGTTATCCATCGGCACGATCAGTTTGTCTTTGTAGAGCACCGGCGACGAGGCCATGCCGACTTGGTTCGAGATGGTCGGGTAGTCGCCGGTGAGGGAACGCACCCAGAGAACGGTGCCGTCGTGGCCGCAGGCCAAAATATCGCCGGTGGCGAAGAGGGCGTAGATTCCGGTGTCGTCGGCGACCGGGGTCGGCGCGGCCATGCAGGTCTTCGGGTGTGCCGTCGTGCCGCCCGTCGCCGCGATGGTCCGCTGCCAGAGTTTCTTGCCGGTGGCCGTGTCGAAGGCGAGCAATTGTAGACGGTCGTCCCGCGTGCCGGCGCTGCAAGTCACGTAGACTTTGTCGCCGAACACCACGGGCGACGATACGCCGCGGGCCGGGAGCGGCACCTTCCAGCGGAGGCCGTCTTTGTCGGTGAACTTGACGGGCAGATCTTTTTCGGACGAGACACCCGAGCCGTTCGCCCCTTTGAACTGCGGCCAATCGGCGGCGACCAGCGGCGAAGTGAGCGCGAGTAGGAGTACTGCGGAAATCGGGCGCATCACTTGTTCTCCTTCGGGGCGGCGGGGGCGAGTTCGCCGAGTGACACCGGCTTGTCATCGACCAGTTGTTTCAGTTTCAGCGATCCGCCGGTGGCGTCGCAGATGCGGGCCGCGAAGCCCCAGACTTGTGCCCATTCGTAGGGCATGTCGTTCTGGCACACCTTCAGCAGAATCGAATTCTCGCCTTTGGTCAGCGTCACTTTGGCGATGTGTTGATCCATCTTCGTGCCGTGGTGATACTCTTCCCGCGCGAAGATTTCCTTGCCGTTCAGATAGATTTTGATGGCGTTCTGGCTGGCGACACGGATCTCGGCGGGCATTTCTGACTCGGTTTGAAGGATCGCCGAGGCGTACGCGACGGCGTTCATCTTCTTGCCGATGGCGATGTTCAAATCGATGAAGCCGTAAGTCGCGCTGCTTTGGGCGGCCTTCCAACCTTTGCGTTCCCCGGCCGTTTCCGGGGCGTACGCTTTGCCGAACCCGAGGCCGTCTTTGTTGTCGAAATCTTCCGGAAGTGCCCACTGCGTGATGTAGCCGTAGTGCTTGGTGATGTCCGCGGGCAGTTTGTTTTTGGCGAGTTCCTTCGCGATCGCTTCGACTTGATCCTTATCGCGTGCGGCTTCGAAGATCTTCGGGAACGACCCGGGGTCGTTTTTGAACAGCACGAGGTGCTTTTCGACGCCTCTGCGCCGGAGTTCCAAAGAAGGGTCGTCGATGAAGCCGGCTAGGAAGACATCGGAGCGAACCGGTTCCTGCTTCTCTAAAACTTCGAAGGCCAAGGCACGAGCGGTCGGGCTGTTTTTGCGATCGCGGATGAAGATGCCCAAGGCGTCCTCGCCGAACTTGGCACCCGCGTTGGCGTGTTTATCGGCGATGGCGTCGATGGCGGTACGGAGCCAGTTGACGCTCGTCGGCTTGCTATCGTCGATCGCCTGCAAAATCGGCAAAAGCGCATCCGGCCCGGCCTTCACCAATTCGGCCCACGCCTTCGCGGCCTCGGCGTTGCCGACGCCTTCCTTGCCGACGGAGTTGATGATTTTCAGAGGCGCGTCCAGATCGCCCGCCGAAGCACTCGTGCCGACGAGAAGCAAGATAACTGGAATGGCCAACCGTCGCATTGTGGGTCTCCAAACGTGGTGACACGTTTCCAACGTGTCAGTGGATCCGATCATCAAACACGTTAAAAACGTGTTGCCACAGTTAATTCAGCGGGGTCCGCACGGCCACTTGCTCTTCCATTTTCTGCCGGAGGTCGGCGAAATACGAGGTCAGTTGCGCCGCCGATTCAACTTTCCCTTTGCTGCACGACGACCCCGTCCCGCAGGCGCCGGCACTGCAAGAGCTGCAGCCCCCTTCGGCGGTGCCGCAGCCGGGCTTCTCACAGGTGGTTTTCGGTTCGGGCGGATCGATCGGCGGCTTGCCTTGCGTAACGTCGAACAGTCGCACGGCCAAGTCGAAGCGGTCGGACAGTGCCGCGAGATGATCGTCGAGTTGACACTCGCCCCACGGCAGAGCGTGCAGAATGGCCCCCCGGCGGTCGAGGGTTACTTCGCAATCGAGGAACGTCACGGCCTGATCGGTGAGGTTCGCGGCGTCGAGAATGTCGCCGGACAACCGCGAGGCGGCTTCGCGGGAGACTTCGTCGGCCGATTCGGACACGCGGAGGATATCGCCGCCGGACTCGAACGACGCGGATGCATTCGCATCGCACAGGACGCTGCCGTGTTCGAGACCGCGCGGACCGCGGAGCACCACGGATGCGCCGCGTGACAACTCGTTGTCAGCGGTGAATCGGCCGACGAACGCCGAGACACCGTATTGGACCAAGTAGTCGGGCATGGTTCACAAGCTCTTGGGTTCGTCGAAGCCCAGGTAGCCGCGCATGTGTTTGTCGTATTCGCCTTGGCCGAACTCCGAGCTGAGGTCGAGCCGGAGTTCGTTGACGACTTTGATACTGTAATCCTTCACCCAACCGCTCCAGCAGTCGGCGCAAATTTCGCCGACGATCCGCAAGCCGTCGACCCCGTCGATGGGCGCCTCGGCGAGCGGCTTGGCCCGTTTGCCCTGCCCGCAACCGGGGCGTTGGCAGCGGAACCCGGTGTCGACGCCGTCGTCTTCGACGACGGCGGCCGGGGCGGCGTTGGGAGTCGGGGCGCCGAGTTTGTTCAGGGCCAACCCCATCGCATCGCGGGGCATCTTATCGCCGCGTTCGTCCGCGACTTTGTACCCCGCGGTCATCACCTCAATGGCCTTTGCGGGGTCGCCGAGTTTCGTGTGGCACTCCCCCAGCAGTTGGTAGACCTTCGAGAACTGCGGGGAGAGTTCGAGCGTCCGTGCAAACGACTTCACGGCCTCGTCGTGCTGATTGTTTTCCATGTACAACTGCCCGAGGCGGAAGTGCCCGAGTTCGTTCTCGGGGTCGTCCGTCGTCATCTTTCCGAACTGGGCGATGCGGTCGTCCAAAGCGCTCATTGCAATCTCGGTGTTGGAATTACTTCTCGCCGGCGATGACGGTCACCGGCAAATCGACGCTGACGGTTTTCTTGGTCACGATGTCGGTGCAACTGAGGCGGATGCTGAATTTGCCCGGCCGGCTCAGCGGCAGCAGGAAGCGGACCGTGTAGTTGGGCAGTTTCTCGTCGAGGTCGTTCCCCTCGTGGAAGAGCGCCTTCGCCATCAAGGGCTTGCCGTTTTCGTCCAGCGGGATCATCTCGAAGCGCAAGTTCGGCTGCTTCTTTTCGGGGTCGCGTTTGAAGCCGACGGCCGTGTAGTTGATGAACACCGCTTGCCCGACGACGCCGGTGGTCGGCGCGGCCGTTTGGCCCCGTTCGTCCAAACTGGCGTAGATCGCGACGATGCCGAAGTCGGGCGGGAGCACTTCGAATTTGCGCTCGAGCGTGGCGCTCGCTTTGTCCTTCACAGACTTATCGGTGACGGTCACCTTCATCGTGAATTCCCCGGCCGGGTGGTCGACGCCGAGGGTGACAAAGGCCCGCGCCGCGACCCGGTTTCCGCCGAGCGGGACGAGTTCGATCTTCTCGAAGGGATCCTGCTTCAGCGTCGCTTTGCCGTTCTTATCGACGACTTCCATGACCATCGAATAGTGAACGCGGCCTTCGTCGCTGATGGCGATCCCTTCGATGTCGTACGAAACGAACAGGATGTCGCCGGGGATGAGCTTGCTGTTGGCCCGCGTCGGCCCCAAGACCCCGTACGTGTTGCGGACGTTGGCGATCTCGAGTTTGCCCGCGGATTGGGCCGGGGCGAGCGCGAGCAGCGCCGCGACGATCAAAGTAGGCGACATCGAAGGATCCTTTGCAAAAGCGGAATCGGGAATCGGAAGCACCGACCTTCCAACGCGCGAGACGCGATTTTGTTATGCCCGAACGGCATCTTATCAGGAACTGCCGGAAAAGGCTCCGGTTCCTCCGGACGGCGGGGCCTACTGGGCGATGGCCTTCTCGGCTTTCGCCGGCGGCAGGAACAACCCCGGCAACTTCGCGTCCCCGGCCCCCTTGTTCACTTTGGCCAAATCGTCGGTCGTCAATTTACCGAAGTCTGCGAGCAATCCCGCGAGGCGCTTCGTCAGGTCGGCTTGCTGCTCGATCTGCGGTTTCGTCGGGGCTCCGTCGCCGTCGGTGACGTTGTTGAGAAGCCAGGTCAATTGCGAATAGAGCATCGCCCCCGGCTTCGCCGCGAAAACGTCGTACACCACCTTTGCCTTCGGGTTGTGCAGCTTCTCTTCGAGTGCATCGAGTTTTTTGCCGAAAGCCTCCTCGGCTTTGGCCTGCTGTTCCGCGGCGACGTTATCTTTGAACAAGTCTTTGCGCAGCTTGATCTGCTTTTGAATCGCCTTCAAGCGGATAACGGCACCGGTGAGTGCGGCGATGTCGTCGCGGACTTTCAGGGCGAGCGCTTCTTGGTCGCGGCTCGCCTCGGGCTTCAATTTGATTCGGGCATCCGACAGGACTTCGACCGTCGTCGATTGCGAATCTTTGCCGAGGGTCAGTTTGATCGTGTACTTCCCCGGTGACACCGGGATGCCACCGCCGGGGTTCCCGGCGTCGACCTTCGCGCCAGGGATGGTCTCGGCGCCGTCGTGGGTCAGGTCCCACACGAACTTGTTGAGGCCCAGCTTCACGGTCAGTTTGCGCTCTTTCTTCTGGGCGTCGTCGTCCTCGTCGTCTTCTTCATCCTCCTCGCCGTCTTTCTTCGGTTTCCCTTTCCCCACGGCCACGATCTTGCCCTCGGTATTGCGGATCTCCAGTAGCAATTCGCCCTTTACCGCTTGAGTCAAGTGGTACCAAACGACCGCGCCGCTATCGGGATTCAACGAGCTGCTGCCGCGGTGATGGCTCGTGATGTCGCCCCCGCCGGCCGTGTTCCATTTGATCGCGGCTTGCGCCGCGTAGAGTTGCAGCGGCTTGGATTTTAGGCCGGGTGTCCAATTGCGCACGGCGGTCAGGTCGTCGAGAATCCAGAGCGACCGGCCGTGGGTGGCGACGCAGAGGTCGTTCCCTTTCACCTGCAAATCGTGGACGGGCACCGTCGGCAGATTCAGTTGCAGGGGCTTCCACGATTTGCCCGCGTCGGGGGAATAGTGAATGCCGCGCTCAGTGCCGAGGTAGAGGAGGCCCTTCTTCTTCGGGTCCTCGCGGACGACTTTGCAGTGTGTGCCGAGGTCGAGGCCGTCGATGATTCGCGTCCAAGTTTTGCCGGTGTCGGTTGTCTTCCAAACGTGCGGACGGTAGTCGTCCATGCGGTGGTTGTCGACCACGAGGCACGCCGTGGCCGCGTCGTGCGGACTCGGTTCGATGCAGGTGACGGTGCCCCAGTCGGGCAGGTCCGGGATGTTCGCCGTGAGGTCCTTCCACGTCTTGCCGCCGTCGAGGGTGAGGTGAACTTTGCCGTCGTCGGTGCCAGCCCAAAGTTGCCCGGCCTTCTTCGGCGACTCACTCAGGGCGAAAATCGTGCAGTACGTTTCGGCGCCGGTGTTGTCGCCGGTGATCGGCCCGCCGCTCCACTGTTGCTTCTGTTTGTCGTTGCGGGTGAGGTCGGGCGACACCGGCGTCCACGTCCCGCCGGCGTCGGTGGTTTTGAAGAGCACATTCCCCGCGTGATAAACGGCGCCGTCGTGAGCCGACACGAGTATCGGCGCCGTCCATTGGAAGCGGTACTTGTGCTTGGCCGGGTTGATGCCCGACGGGTTCCACTGGTTGACTGTGATGTTGCGGGCCTGCCGGGTGCGGTGGTCGTAGCGCGTCAGGATGCCGCCGTATTCCCCGGCAAAAACGATGTTCGGATCTTTCGGATCGCTTACGGCGTGCCCGGCTTCGCCGCCGCCGATCGTGTGCCAGTCGCCGAGGCCAATGCTGCCCTTCAAGCTGTGGCTCGGCCCGCTGGCGCTGCCGAGGTCCTGCATGCACCCCATCACGCGGTACGGGACGGCGTTGTCGGCGTGGACGTGGTAGAACTGCGCGATCGGCAGCGGCGGGGCGGTCCACGTCTTCCCGCCGTCGGTGGAGATGTCGACGCCGCCGTCGTTGGCGTTGATCATCCGATCCGGATTTTTGGGATCGATCCAGAGGTCGTGGTGGTCGCCGTGATGCGGGCCTTTCACCGTCTTGACGGTTTTGCCGCCGTCGATGGACTTCAACAGAGGCACCTGCGGGGCGAACAGAACATCGGCCGAGGTCGGGTGAATCGTCAGCGTGGAATAATACCAGGCGCGCTGGCGGAGCAGGCGGTCGTCGTTGGCGAGGCTCCAAGTTTCGCCGCCGTCGTCGGAGCGGAACAAGCCGCCCTTTTCCGCTTCGACGATGGCGTAAACGCGTTTGGAATCGGACGGTGCCACGGCCACGCCGACTTTGCCCCAGATTCCCGCCGGCAGACCGTTCTTGAACTCGGGGTCGTTCGCTTTTTTCTTCGGCGTCTTCAAACTCGTCCACGTATCGCCGCCGTCGCGCGAGACGAAGAAATCGCTGCCGGGACCACCGCTGGTGAGTTCCCACGGTTTGCGCCGCGTCTGCCAGAAGCCGGCGAAGAGTACCCGCGAGTTGTTCGGGTCGATGCAGACATCCGAGGCACCGGTATCGTCATTCACGAAACAAACTTTCGCCCAAGTCTTGCCGCCGTCGCGGGTGCGGTAGATTCCCCGTTCCGCGTTCGGCCCGAACGCATGGCCGAGCACAGCCGCGTAGCAGACGTCCGCATTTTTCGGGTCGATAGCGATGGTGCCGATCTGGCCGAGTTGCTTCCAAACGTGCTTCCACGTTTTGCCGGCATCGGTCGATTTGAAGATGCCGGCGCCGGGGGAGACGTTGCCGCGGATGTTGGCCTCACCGGTGCCCACGTAAACGACGTTGGGATCGCTGTTGGCGACCGCGATGCTGCCGATGGAACTCGTCGGTTGGTCGTCGAAGATCGGTTTCCACTTCACACCGCCGTCGGACGATTTCCAAATTCCACCCGATGCAGTAGCCGCGTAGTACGTCAGCGGATCGCCCGGTACGCCGCAGGCCCGACTGACCCGCCCCCCGGCGAACGGCCCGACGCTGCGATACGACAGCGCCGCGAACTCCGGCGGCCCGTGCGGTTCCGGATCGGCCGCGCGAGCGCCGGATGCCATGCTGAGTATCAAGACAAAACCGAGAAAGTCGCGCATGGATCGGCTCGCATAGTGTCCCGGATAACCCGCAATCTTCGCCCATCTTAAACCGACGGCGGGGCTGGGCCAGTAACCGGCGAGCGAATATCGAGAAGTGTCGGGGCGCCGAGCCGTCACGATCGGCGAAGGCGGAATCCGGTATCTTGCAATCGCGGATGCGGGCGGTAAACCGATCCTTTCTCAGCTTCGATTCCGTCGCCGTGGAAGTGGTCATGAAGAAGATCGGTCTCTTGTGCGGTCGCGAATGGTCTTTCCCGCCGCGATTCCTGGACGAAGTCAACGGCCGGAATGCGGGCGTCCACGCCGAGTTCATCAAACTCGGCGGCACCAACATGGACGAGCGGAACCCCTACGCGGTCATCGTCGACCGCATTTCCCACGAGGTTCCTTATTACCGCAGTTACTTGAAGCACGCCGTGCTCGAGGGGGTCCACGTCGTCAACAACCCGTTCATGTGGACGGCCGACGACAAGTTCTTCGGGGCCTCGCTCTGCACGAAGTTGGGCCTCGCGCACCCGAGGACGATGGCGCTGCCGAATAAGGCGTACGTCCCGGGGATCGTGCCGCACGAAAGCTTGCGGAACTTGTACCCGATCGATTGGAATTACGTGGCATCGCAAGTGGGGATCCCGTGCATCTTGAAGGACGCCCACGGCGGCGGGTGGCGCGGCGTCCACGTCTGCAACAGCATCGACGAATTGATCCGGGCCTACGATGAATCCGGACTGATGACGATGATCGCCCAAGAGTTCGTCCACTGGGAGCAGTACGTCCGCTGCATGTGCTTGGGGCAGAAAGAAGTCCTCGTGATGCCCTACGATACGCACAATCGCAAGTACATCCCCGACCCCGGTTACCTCAGCCCGGAATTGCACGAGCGCATCGTGGGCGATTGCCTGACGCTCGTGAAAGCGCTCGGGTACGATATGAACACCGTCGAGTGGGCCGTGAAGGACGGCATCCCGTACGCCATCGACTTCATGAATCCGGCCCCGGACATGGACGTCAATTCGCTGACGCCGGATTACTTCGAGTGGTGCGTGACCAAAATGGCCGACATGGTCATCGAGATGGCGCTCGACCCGAAGCCGCAGATCCAATCGATGTTTTGGGCGAACTTGTTTTGAACCTGTGGGGATCGCCGACCTTGGACACCGACGCAACAGCCCCCATCGGCCGTTACCACGATCTTCTCTCGGCCGGCACCCTCGCCGCCGATTCGCAGAGCCAGCTCGACGCGCTCCAAGAATCGCGCGGGTTGTTTTACGGCACCCGGCCCGTCTGCACCGTCCTCCGGCCGCGGTTCCTGACGCAGGGCCAATACGCCTTCCTGCGCGACCGCGTGAAGGTGCTGTTGCCCGCGTTCCAAAAGATTTACGACATCGCCCTCGCCGACCCCGAGTTCCGCAAACAGTTCGGCCTGCGCGAGTGGGAAGATCGGTTGCTCGAGATCGAGCCGCGCTTCGCCTGCCCCAGCCCCACGAGCCGGTTCGATTCGTTCTTCGTCTCCGAAACGGAATTGAAATTCACCGAGTTCAACACCGAGACGCCCGCCGGGGCCGGCTACACCGACGCGCTGGCCGACGTCTTCTACGGGTTGCCGGTCTTCCAAGAGTTTCAACGGCAGTACGATTGCAAACCGATCCCCGGCAAGCCCGGAGTCTGGCACGCGCTGCTCGACTCGTTCGCCCAATTCCGGGGATTGAACCGCGAAGCTCCGCGGATTGCGATCCTCGATTGGCGCGAGGTACCGACGTTCAGCGAGTTCGTCCTCTTCTACGATTACTTCCGCAGCATGGGCGTCGAAGCCCGCAATGTCGACCCGCGCGACGTGGAGTACATCGACGGCAAATTGATGGCCGGGAACTACCACATCACCCTGATTTACAAGCGGGTGCTGATCTCGGAACTCATCGAGCGCGGCGGCTTCGATCACCCCGTGGTGCGGGCCGTGCGCGACGGCGCCGTCTGCATGGTGAACACCTTCCGCTGCAAGATCTTGTTCAAGAAGGCGAGCTTCGCCGTCGTCAGTGACGAGACCAACGCTGGGTTGTTCACCCCCGAGCAACTCGCGGCGATCCGCGACCACATCCCCTGGACGCGCGTCGTGCAAGAGCGCAAGACGCTACTCGATGGGCAGACCATCGACCTGCTGCCGTTCGTGATCGCGAACAAAGATCGCTTCGTGCTGAAGCCGAACGACGACTACGGCGGCCGGGGGATCGTCCTGGGTTGGACGGTCGATCAGCCGATTTGGGAACAGGCCGTGAAGCAGGCCCACGCGGAGCACTACGTTGTTCAACAGCGCGTCAAGTTGCCGTACGAAGACTTCCCCGGCTTCGAAGACGGCCGCTTGCAAATCATTCCGAGGATGCTCGACACGAACCCGTTCGTCGCCTTCGGCACCCACATGCACGGCTGCCTCACGCGAATTTCTACCGAGGCGCTGCTGAATGTGTCCGCCGGAGGTGGGAGCACGGTGCCGACGTTTTTGATCGAGGGGCGTTAACGACTCGTTTCGAAGAACTCCCGCACGTCGCTCCCCAAGTTGTCCCACGCCGATTGATACGTCGCTTCCAACGGGAGCGATACGTAGAGCTGGTTTCACAACCCTGTCAACTGCTGTAATTTGTGGGCCTTTTTGGGGTTGTGAAACCAGCTCTAGTAACCCGCATCCAGAAACAGCGGCGCGTCGGGGAGCATATCTCCGAGAGAGAGCGGTTCCAAATACGAAGTCAGCGGTTCGCCGGCGTCGTAGGACACGACCGCCAGCGGCGGATCGCCCGCGGTCGGCTCCGCGATTTCGAGCCAGTCCTCGGCGATGATCGCGTGCAATCCGCTCCGGTCGAACGGAGTGGGCGGAAAAAGGTCGATCACCATCGCACCGATGCCCTGCTTCAGAAAGTCGCGCACTTTCCCGACGAATCGTTGGACGGAATGATTCCGATCCTTGTTCCCCGGTGACACGACTTCGATCACGGCGACCGGTCGCCCCCGGGCGTGCCGGATAATAATCCGGTTTCCCCGACGGGCGAACGCTTCCGCTTCCGTCTCCAGTCGCGCGATGCGTTTGATTTTCGGAGGTGCCTCGGCCACGGCCAAGCCGCCGCGATCTTCCGGTGCACGCGGGCGATCCGCCCGGGCGTGACTCGAGATATCCGGCTCGTACGCCATCACGCGCTGATCGGTCGCCGCGACGTACCCCGCCGGTAGCATGCCGCGGTTGAGCGCGTTGCGGATTTCGATCGTCCAGCCTTAGTGGAAGTCGTGGAAAGTCCCGGCGTCGACGCGCGTCCAATCGTGGATGGGCATAGTCATCGCTCCCGGCGTTCATGTCCGTGATCGAGCCCCGTTAAAACGCGAGCCGCATCCCCTTCAACCTAGCGACCGTCTCCGCCATCAAGGCGTCTTCCTCGGCTTCGTCCTTCGCGATGTACGTGACGCTGAATCGCAAAAACGCCCCGGCGTCGTCCCACGGGACGGTGCAGACGCTCTGCTCCGCGATCAGGTACTGGCTCGCTTCCTCGGCATTGGCGAACCGGCGGTCGCCCGCCGACTTCGGCGTCGCCGTGTAGAGGAAGTAGGTCCCCCCCGGCATCGCCGCGGCGAAACCCACGGATTGCAAGGCTTTCACGAGTTTGCGCAAGCGGCGCTCGTACTTCGCCCGCACCGCCGTCGGGATGCTCGCATCGCGCAGCGCCGCCGCGGCCGCGCGCTGGATCGCCATGAACTGGCCCGAATCGCTGTTGTCTTTCACATCCGCATAAGCCTGCACGATCTTCGGATGTCCGGCGACGAACCCGAGCCGCCAGCCGATCATGTTGAAGCCTTTGCTCATCGAATGGACTTCGACCCCGACATCTTTCGCGCCGTCGATTTGCAGGAAACTCAGCGGTTTGCCGCCGTAACTCAACATGATGTGGGCGGCATCTTGCACGATCACGATCTTGTGTTCGTGGGCGAACTCGACAACGCGCTTATAGAACTCCAGCGTCGCCACCGCTCCGGTCGGGCTGTTCGGGTAGTTGATGACCATCAACTTGGCCCGCGCTTTGATGTCGTCCGGGATGCCGGCCAAGTCGGGGAAAAAGCCGTTCTCCTTCAGCAGTGGCAGCCGGTGGACTTCGCCGCCGAGGTATTTGGTCCACGTCCCCGCGACGGGATAGCCCGGCACGGTCATCAGCGTCACGTCGCCGGGGTCGATGAACGCCGCGGGGAGCATCGCATAGGCCGGCTTGCTGCCGATGCAGTGACAGACCTCGGTCACCGGGTCGAGGGCGACCCCGAACTCGCGGGCCATGAACTCCGCGGCCGCTTCCTTGTACTCGGCGATGCCGTTGTCGGCGTAGCCGCGGTTCTCGACCTTGTCGACCTCGGTCTTCAGGGCTGCGCGTATTTGGGCCGGGGCCATGTCGTCGTTTTCGCCGATGCCGAAGTCGAGGAGCTTGCGATCCGGAAAATCGGCGAGGGCTTTACGCTTCGCCCGTTTGATCTTCTCGAACTTGTAGATATCGGTCGACCTGCCGTACGCGGCTCCGCCGATGCGCCGGGCGAAGAGGGTTTGGAACCAAGGGTCGGCGGGGGCGGGCATGGCGGAATCCGGTGCGGGGACGTTCGGAGATCGTAATGTTATGTCCGCCGGCCCGAAAATGTACCGCACCCCGTCCGAGGTTCCGTTGTTGCTTTCGCCCGCTGGGCCACTGTCAATCCACCCGTGGGCAGATCGGATCGCCCCCGTCAGTTTTTGGCTGGCGGCGTTCCACCTCGTCGCCTTCGCCGGCTTGATCCACCGGGCGATCCGCTGGCACGTCACGGGGACCGAACTCGACGTGCTCGGAGCGATCTTGCTCGGGCTTTGGCCGTTGATGTTCGGCGAAGCGCTCGCGGCTTTCGCGCATCGGGACCGCGCGCGCAAAGCCGGGCCGGCGCTGCTCCGCGTGCTGGCGGTCGCGCTCTTCCCGCCGATGCGGATGGGCATCCTCCATCCGGCGACGGGCAAAATCTGGTTGCCCCGGATCGGCTGGCAAGCGCCCGGGAAGGGCTTGCTGCACCGGCTCGACCGGGCCTTCGGATTGCCGCTGTTGCTGCTGGCGCTGCTCATCCTCCCGATCCTCGGGATCGAGTATGTCTGGGCGAAGACGGTCGAGGGTTCGCCGGCGTTCGAGTTGATGTTGAACCTCGGCATGGGTTTGATTTGGGTCGCGTTCGCCGCCGAATTTATCATCAAGTTCGAAGCCAGCGGCCATCCGTTGAAGTACGCCAAGGAGAAATGGGTCGACGCGGCGATCGTCCTGCTACCGACGTTGGAGTTCGCGCTGTATTGGTGGACGAGCGCTTCGCCGCTGGCGCGGTTGCTGCGATCGACGCGGGCCATCGCGCCGGATCAACTCGCGCGCATGGGTCGGGTTTACCGCCTGCGGGGCTTGCTCGTGAAGGGCTGGCACGCGTTGCTGGCGCTCGAACTTTTCGCGCGGTTGCTCGGGGATACCCCGAAGAAGCGCCTCGCCCGCCTCGAATCGAAGATTGCCGTGGCCCGGTTGGAACTGGACGAGCTCGGCGCGGAAGCCGAGGTCGTGCGGCGGCTTTTGACTGTGCAGAATTCGATTGGGAAAGCCCCCGCGAAGGACCCGGGCCTCGCGGGGATCAATAGTCTCCGATGACTTCGCCTCCCGCCCGGGTGATGAGGGCTTTGAGCGTGGCCGGGTTGATCGACTTCCGCAATTGATGCGACGATCCATCGGCCATGAGGACGGTGAACGTGTCGCGGTTCGGATGGCCCAACGCCGGGAGAGCCCCATTCGGTTCGAACTTGTATTCGTTGAACTGACTCCACGTCGCTTTGTCGCCCCCTTCGACATACAGGATCGTGTTGGAGGTGCCGTCGATAATACCGATCATGGTAGTCCTAAAACGGCTCTCGAAGATCGCGCCGTTGTCGTAAAAGCAGCGGATCCTCGTGGCCGGATCGAGTGGCGTATCGGTATCGGCGTATTGCCGGACGACCGTCTGCGACAGTGGCTTATTCGCGGGACTATCCCAAGCCTCCGAGCGCTGGAACCGCGTGTGGAGCGATGCTTGTTCCAAGTACGGCAACAGGGTCACGCGCCAGCTCAGTTTGGTCTTCAGCGCGCTTTCCGCGAGGGGCGGATCCGAGTCGCGTCTCGATTCGTCGAGGTACGGCTTGGGGAGATACCCGGTGGCGTCGCTGTTGTTGTGCGTCGCATTGCCGAGTTGCTTGAAGTTGTTTTGAGCGACCATCCGCTCCTCGAGCTTTTGCTTTTGGACGTACAAGAAGTACCCGCCGGCGGCGGCCGCACCGGAAACGGCGATTCCGACGAGGGAGGTCAAAATCCCCGCGAGGGCCACGCCCTTGCCGACGCCGTTGGTCTTCGATTTGGACAGACCCATAAAACCGCAGATCAACCCGGGGATGAACGTGATCCCCGTGCAGAACGAGAGGACGCCGAACACGAGCGACATCGTCGCCAAGCCGTTGCTGCCACCCCGCGGGGCAGAGTCCTCGTCGGCCGAGCGCCGGCGGGCGGGTCGGCGCGGACGGTCGTCGTCGTCGTCTTCATCGCGGCGGGAACGCCGGCGCGGGCGGTCTTCGTCTTCGTCGTCTTCATCGCGATTGCGGGGCATGGCGTCTCTCTCGGGGTCATTCGCCGAAGGGCGCACCGACGCCGTCGGCGGCGTGGATGGCGCTCTTCAGCAGGTTCGGATCGATGGACTTGCGGAAGGTGCGGACGCTGCCGTCGAACATGGCGGCTTGGAAGACGTCGGTGTTCGGTAACCCGAGCGCCGGCAGCGGGCCATCTTTGCTGAACGGGTATTCGTTGAACTGGCTCCACGTCACGCGCTCGCCCCCTTCGACGATGGCGATGGTGTTCGATGCGCCGTCGGGAATCGCTTGTCTCGAATCGCGCCGTTGAAAGTCGTATCCCGCTCCGCCACCGTAAAAGATGCGGTAGCGCGTGGTCGGTTCGGGCGGGGCATCGCCGGGGTAGATGAACGGCTTGATGCTGTAGGTCGACAGCGGTTGGTTGTTCGGGCTGTTCCAAGGCTCGTCGAGGTGAAAGAGCCGGTACACATTCTGTTGTTCGAGGTAGGGCAACATCGCGACTCGCCAACTCAGGCGGTCGATCGGTTTCGACGGCTCGCCGCCGACTAGTCCTCGATAATGGAAGGGCTCGGCTCTAGCCCCGTCGTGTGAGCCTTCGTATTGCCTGTGACCAAGGCTCAACTGCTTCAAATTATTGGCACTCGATTTCCGCGCCGCCGCTTCGCGGACTTTCTCCACCGCCGGGAGAAGCAATGCAATGAGCAGCGGGATCGCCGTGAACAGTCCGATTCCCGAAAGGACCATCCCCGCGATAGCCATTCCTGAGCCCGACCCGCCGCGCTGGTTAGCCCGGCCCAAGCCGACGATGCCGCAGATCAGGCCGGGGATCGACGCGATTCCCCCGCAGAGCGAGAGAACGCCGAGGACCAGCGCCGCCGTGGCCATGCCATTTCCCGGCGGGGCCGGCGGGCGTTCGTCGTCGGATTCATCTCGGCGCCGGCGCGGCAAATCGTCGCGGTCGGGGGCCATATCGTTTTCGTTCATACGGTCCCTCGGTTCGACAACCTCGCCGCGACCTTCACCGCGGCGATCAAACTCCCGGCGTCGGCGAGGCCCTTCCCCGCGATATCGTAGGCCGTGCCGTGGGCGACGCTCGTCCGCACGATCGGCAGCCCCGCCGTCACGTTCACCGCCCGCCGGCCACCGAGCAA
>JAYSYN010000320.1:0-26153 GCA_043727575.1 Fimbriiglobus sp. | reverse complement strand
TACTCGCGGATGCACTCCGCCGCCCGCCTCTCCGCCGCACGGAAGTTCGTGACCACCCCGGCCGCGTCCACCTCCAGTGTGTTACAGAACACAGCGAAGGCGGACTCCATGGTGCTCGGCTCCTCGAAGATGGCCCCGTAATCGACTCCCTCCAACAAGGGTAGGCCTACAGAGCGGTTGGCGACCCAGTACGCGAACTGCCGGATGCTGCCACGCACGGACGGACTCAGCTTCGCCATCCTCCACGCCCTCCTGCCGCCGAACGACCCAGCTCATGCGAGCGTTTTCAGGCTTTCTGCGATTTCGGGCGAGTGTGACCTCGGTCCCCGATTCTCGCTACGGCCCATGAGCACCGCTGGAACAGCCGAGGCTTTCGCAGCGGAGTTTGGCTATGCCTGGAGATTTCACGGCCGAGCCAGCCATATACAGAATGCGTGAAATTCTGTCTCAGCAGCGAAACTGGGCGATTTCGGACAAGCCTTGGAACTCCGGCGCTTCCGCGACGAAGAAGAGCAAAAATCCCCAGGTAAAACCGGCGCATCCGAGGGATCAGACCCGTTCGGCTTCTTGAATTCGCGACCGCACTCCAAATATCTGTCGCTTTCTCTCGAAATTGAAGAATCGCTGTGTCTGACCAATCTGAGACATCGGGACCGAGGAAGCGACCAAGGTGGAGATGCCGGAGCTGGGTTTCACGCTCGGCTTCTACCCGCAAGGCTTCAAAGGCGGGGTCGTCGGCGTGGCCGATTTGATCGAGGGGACCGGCTTGAAGGCGGCGGGCAAGGACGACGAAGAAGGGGGGTGGCGAGCCGCTCAGGGCGACGTCATCAACGTCGACGGTTCCGCGGTCTACAGCGTCGAAGAGGCGCTCTGCGTGGTGAGCCTCGCGAAGAACAAGAGCAACGTCCAGATCGTCATCAAGGAAATCTCAACAAACGAGCTGGTCTGGTGCTTCGTCCGATTGCACGTGCGGGCGGCTTCGGGCCGGCAGCGGTACAACTTGCTGGGAGCCTTGGACGCGGTCACGCACGAGTTGTCACAGAGATCAACACGACCGACATCAACGAGCGGTCGGTGTGCGCGTTGCTCCGCAAGATCGCGAGCCGGGGAGTGTCGGCCCCGATCACATTCGTGATGGACAACGCCCGGGGGTTGTGCTCGGGCATCTCAAAAGTCACGCGACGACCGGAGTTCGTCGAACCGCCTACTCCATTGAACAGGATCGGGGTGGATCGGGGTGGGCCAGGAGGAGCAGACCAGCGCGGCCGACGCCGGATCTTGCTTGAAGTTCCACTCCGCGTCTTTCAAGTTCCCCTGCGGGGGATACAACCCGCCCATGATTTCGAAGCGATTCACCTTCCGCGTCACGAGCGCGGCCCCGTCCGACGGCTGGCGTCGTCCGGTTTCGATTTCAACAGATTGGCGAAGTTTCGGAGTTTCGATCTCGCCAGGCCACTCCTGCCGCAACCGAGTCAGAGGACGCCATAACGGTCGAAGACCTCGCGGAGGGTGCGACCGGCTTTGAGTTCCGTCCGCGAGAGCGATTCCTGCTCGGCCTTGTGACACGCCCGATCCACGACCGTCGCCAAGACCGCAAACGGGATCACCGCGACCCCGTCGAAGTCGGCGAACACCGTGTCGCCGGGCTTCACCAGCACGTCCCCGCACCGCACCGGCACGTCGTAAGCCATCACCCGGCCGCGGCCCATCGAGTCCAGCGGGCGGATGCCCGTGTAGTACACCGGGAACCCGAGTCCGATGGTCTTGAGGCAGTCGCGGATCTGGCTGTCGCACACGCACCCGACCGCCCCGCGACGCTGCGCCGCAGTGGACATGAGCTCGCCCCAAGGGGCGTTCGTCCCGGCAAAGTCGGTCGAATGCACGACCACATCGCCGGGCGCAAGCGCGTCGATAGCCTCGATCTCCAATCCGTAAGGGTTCGCCACATCGGCGTAGTCGGCCTCCAACCAGCGGATCGTCCGGGCGCGGCCGATGAATCCGCAGCGCTCGCGGTACGGGAGCAGCGGCCGGAGCCGGTGGTGCATCGCCTGGTGGCGGTAGCCGAGTTCGTCCAAGATGTCGCACACCGCGGCCACATACGACCGCGCCCGCAACCGTTCCCACAGTTCGGACTCGTCGGACTCCGCGTCGGACATGTGCATTCCTCGTCGGAAGGGAGTGTTCACCGGACGGTGACGAACTCGTGGTGGTTGAACAGCGACAATACGACCCCGGTGCGCCGCCGCCCGGCCGCGTCCGGCTTCCCGTCGGCG
This sequence comes from Fimbriiglobus sp., assembly GCA_043727575.1. Lineage (GTDB taxonomy): Bacteria > Planctomycetota > Planctomycetia > Gemmatales > Gemmataceae > JALHQU01. Next base: position 23,880 of record JAYSYN010000320.1, on the reverse strand, counting down.
AGGAAGGTCACGCACGCGGCCTGCTCGGCGGCGGTCGGCCCTCGGCCGATCACCCGCTCGAACGCGGCTGTCACGAAATTCTCCGGTTCGGTGCCCGCGTCGGTTTCGAGCCGCCGCGAGAGTAACTTCGCCACCTCCGCGCTGAGCGGGCTGTTGACCAGCGCCAAAGCCTGTTGTGGGACGACGCTCTCGCGGCGCTGGTAGCACTCGCTCACCCCGGCCGCGTCGAAGAGCTTCAGCAACTCCATCTGCTTCTCGTGAGCGTGCCGGAAGTACAGGCTTCTCCGGTACACGGTCAGCCCGCCGTTGTGGTCGAGGTCCGGGCCGCCGGTGGTCTGGTCGAGCTTTCCGGCCACGAAGAGGAGCTGATCGCGAACCGCTTCGGCTTCGAGCCGGCGTGGGGCCACCCGCCAGAAGTAGGTGTTGTCGCGGTCGGCGGCGAGGTTCTTCGCGTCCGGCGTCGAACCCTGCCGGTAGGTGCGGCTGGTGACGATCAGCTTGTGCAGGTGCTTCATCGACCACTTGTGTTCGACCAATTCGGCCGCGAGCCAGTCGAGCAGCGCCGGGTGCATCGGTCGGCGGCCGTTCTTGCCGAAGTCGAACACGCTCGGCACGAGCGGCTGGCCGAAGTGCCGCATCCATATGTGATTCACCGCGACGCGGGCCGTGAGCGGGTTCTTCGGATCGGTGAGCCAGTGGGCGAACGCCAGCCGGCGGCCGGTGCTCGCACCCGCATCGCCGGTGATCGCTCGGACCTCCGGAAAAGGCACATTGAGGAAGCCGGGCACGCCGGGCAGCATCGGCTTCGACTTGTCCGGGTTGCGCTCGTCGCCGCGCGCGTACAGGTACGTCACCGCCTCGAGGTCCGCGTCGAAGGCGCGGGCCAGCCCGTCTTTCTTGGTGTCCTTCTCGGAGCCGACCGGGTCGAGGCGGATCTTGTGAGGCTCGAACACGGCTCGCGTCTGGTAGTAGTCGGTCTGCTTGATCGGGTCGTAGAAGTGGTCGTGGCACCGGGCGCAGCCGATGGTCAACCCCTGGAACGCGAGGTACGTGTGATCGACGACGTCGGTCATCCACTTTTCCCGGCTGCTTTTGAAGTTCCGCGCGAGATAGCCCGTGGCGCGAAGCAACTTCTGGTCTTTGGGCGCGATCTCGTCGCCAGCGAGCATCTCGTGGATCATGCGGTCGTAACCGAGATCGTCGTTGAGGCTCTCAATAATCCAGTCGCGCCACCGCCAGATGTGGGGTTGGCTGTCGCGGATGTCGTTCCCGCCCGTCCACCCTGCCCAGTCCGAGTAGCGCCAGACATCCATCCAGTGCTGGCCCCAGCGCTCCCCGTAGCGCGGCGAGGTGAGCAACCCGTTCACGACCTTCTCATAGGAGTACTTGCTGGTATCTGCTTCAAACGCATTCACCTGGGCCGGAGTCGGCGGCAGGCCAATGAGGTCGAAGTAGACCCGACGCAGGAGTGCCGGCTTGTTGGCATCGGGCGCGGCGTCAGTTCGTGTTCGCGGTGTCCCTCGGCGATGAATGCGTCGATCGGGTTGAATGCCCAGCCTTCGCCCGCTTTCGGCACGGCCGGTCGCTTCACGGGTTCAAAAGGCCGCCAAGGGTAGGAGGCGAGGAATCGCTCGTACTTCCCGAGAGTCTTTTCGACGGCAGGGAGTTCCTCCGCGTTCGGCTTATCCTGCGCGTCGCCGGGGAAGTGGCCGGTCAGCACTTCGATGAGGTTTGAGACGCCGTCGCCATCGGTGTCTTCATTGGCAATCGCCTTGAACCGCGCGGGGAGGTCGAACGGCTTGCCCGCCTTCTTCAATTCGTTGCGCACGCCCTCCAGCCGTTCGCCGAAAGCGTTGCGAGGTTTGTCCGCGTGCGGGTCGGTCTCGCCAGGTACATGGCACAAGCGGCAGTCGTTTACACGGGCCAACAAATATGGCCCCATGTGTGCGGCGAGGGCTTGCTTGTGGGCTGGTTTGGCAGTCGCCGTCAATGGCACCACGAGGTGGATCACCGCGACAAATGCGAAGCGAGTCATGCGAACGTCCTTGTGGGTCAGGCGATGATGCCGGTGATCGGTTTGCCGAAGTCGATCTCCAACCGCTTGCGGCCGGGCACTTCCAACTTCCGCGGGTCGAGTCCGAGCTGGTGCAGTACGGTGGCGTGGATGTCGGTCACGTAGTGCCGGTCCTCGACGCCGTGAAAGCCAATCTCGTCGGTCTTCCCGTGAACCGCGCCGGCCTTGATGCCGCCGCCCGCGAGCCACACGCTGAATGCCTGCGGGTGGTGGTCGCGGCCGTCGCCCTCCGCGCCCGGCGAACGCACGAACTCGGTCGCCCACACCACCAGCGTATCTTTTAGCAGGCCGCGTTGTTTCAAGTCGCGGAGTAGCCCGGAGATGGGTTTGTCCGTTTGCGTGGAAAGCTTCGTGTGGTTCTCTTTGATCTTCGAGTGGGCATCCCAATCGCCCCCGCCGCCACCGCCATGGTAGATCTGAATGAACCGTACGCCTCGCTCGACCAGCCGACGCGCGGTGAGGCAGATCTTGCCGAACGGGGCGGTTTCGGGTCGGTCCATCCCGTAGAGTTTGCGGGTCTCTTCGGTCTCCTTTTCGAGTTGCAGCGTTTCGGGCACGGCCGTTTGCATTTTGAAAGCCAGTTCGTAGGACTTGATGCGGGCTTGCAACTGGGGGTCGTCCGGGTAGTCGATCCCGGACAGGCGGTTGAGCTTGCCGATTAGGCCGAACTCGGCCGCCTGCTCCTGCGCCGTCTTCCCGGGCGGCAGTTTGCCGAATGGCAGCGGTTCGGCACCTTCCAGATTCAGCCGGACACCGGCGTGTTCGGGCCCGAGGTACGCCGCCCCGTGCGTCCACTCGCCACCGCAGCAGTCGCCCGGGGGTATCCCGAGCACGACGTATTCCGGCAGGTTGTCCGCCAGCGCGCCGAGACCGTAGCAAGCCCACGATCCCACGGTCGGGTAGGCGCCCTCGCGGACGTGCCGTCCGGTATGGAACTGGAGCATCGCGCCGTGGTCGTTGTCGGTCGTCCAGACCGACCGCACGATGGCGAGTTCGTCGGCCATCTCCGCGGTGTGTTTCCACCAGTCGGCCGCGAGCAACCCGGACTTGCCGTATCGCGCGGTCCCGCAATTCATGCCCATCAACGTCTTGCGATTGCCGTGCTTCGGGTTTCCTTCGAGGACATCTTTCTGCTCGGCCTTGACGACATCCGCAAACGGCGTGTCGGCGATCGACTTGCCCGCGTACTTGTCCAGCGCCGGCTTCGGATCCCAACTTTCGAGGTGCGACACGCCGCCGCACAAGAAAATCCAGATGACGTTTTTCGCCTTCGCCGGGTGGTGCGGGCCGCTTTCGATCCCGAGCTTCGGGTCGGCCGCACGGCCGACGCCGTCTTTGAACAGCATCGCACCGAGGGCCAGCCCGGTGAAGCCGAGGCCGGTGTCGGCGAGGAACGAACGGCGGGACGGACCGCGGTGACTCATGCGTTGTTCCCCGGGCAGTACATAATTGCGGTCAGCGCGTAAAGCCGGGCGACGCGGACCAGATCGTCCACGTTGGCCCACTCGGCGGTGGTGTGGGCACCGCCGGCCGTCGGGCCGTGGGTGATGGCCGGGACGCCGGCCCCGGACCAGAACGAGTTCCCGTCGTCCACGAACGGCTTCCCGCCGATCGGCAGTTTCTCGCCGACCAGAGTCGAGTACGCGGACTGAAACACCCCTACGAACGGGTCCGACACGTCCAGCCGGAAGGCATCGCGCATGAGCCGCGTCTCGACGCCGATCGTCGTTCCCGTTTCGGTTGCGAGATCGGCGCACAGAGTCCTGAACTGCCTTTCGGCGTCCGCGAACCGCGTACCTGGGAGCCACCGCCGGGTGCCTTCCAGCCGACAGGTCTGTGGGAATTCGTTGTAGATCGATCCGCTTTGTATCGTACCGATGAACGCGCTGGCCGCGCCCGCCAGCGGGTGCGATTCGCGCGAGAACTCGGCGTCGAGCCGGCCGAGTCGGGCGACCAGTTCCGCCCCGGTCGCAATCACGCTCGGTTCGTTCGGCCGATTCACCTCGTGGATCGGCGGCCCCGGGCGGCGGACGGTCGCCGACCATGTGAACCCGCCGCGGCCGATCACCGGCAACGCCGCGTTGAAGTACTCCGGGATCAGGACCGCGTTCCCGAAGAATCCGTCGGCGACCAGAGCATCGAGCTGACTGCCGTCGCCCCACGGGTTCTCGTGCAGGTCGTGCGAGGTGAGGAGGATTTCGCCGCCCGACAGCCCGCCCGCATCGCTTCGACCGCCGCCGCGATGCCGCCTTTCATGTCGGCCGAGCCACTCCCGGTGAGTCGATCGCCGGAAACCGCGGGCGGCACGAACGGCAGATGAACGGTGTCGAGGTGGCCGTTGCACTGAAGAGTGGGGCCGGGGCGACCGGACGTGAGCCGCGCGACGACCGCCGGGGCCGCGGGGTGCGCGGCGCTCGACCGCGAACCCATCTTCCGCGAGGATGGCCGCGAGCTCGTCCGCCGCGGCGCCGGCCGCGCCGGTCGGACTGGGGCGCGCGATCAGGCGCACGGCCGTGTCGAGCAGCCTCTTCGCACTCACCGCGCCGCAGGCGGTGGGGAGCGGGTGCGCCCCGCTTTGGCGGGTTTCAATTCTCATCGATGTGTCGCTCCAGGGCCGTCACGGCGACCGCTTTCGGACCCTTCCGAAACGCTTCGACCAATTCGGCGTGGTGCCCGTGCAGCCGGGCGAGGTCGTCGCTTTCGGCGTGCGCCCGGACCGTATCCCAGAAGTGCGCCCGCATCCGCGTGACGATCGTCTGCCAGATGGCGAGCAGATCCGGCGAGTCGGCGCGCTCGAGCCGGAGCGGTTGACCACCGGCCTGCCCGAGTTGCCAGGGTTGAGCGCAGCGTCCATCTGGATGCGGTCGAGCCTCCGGTCCTTGTCGCTGCGAAAGGAACTGATCGTGGCGGCTGACACGGCGATGCTCGGGTAGTCGCCGCTTTTGACGATCTCCTTGCCGAACGGGAAGCCGAACCCAATCAGTTCGTCCAACTCGCCTCGTTTTTCGTCGTCGCCCAAGGCGAGGATCGGCAAGCGTCCCTTGGCGTCCACTTTGAGCAGTGCGAGATCGGCGGCCGGGTCGGTCCGCACCACCACCGCGTCGGCGACCACCTGATCCTTCTCCCCGTCGTTTAGCACGATCTTGTGCTTGCTCCCCTTGCCCATCCCGGTTAGCACGTGCTCGTTGGTGACGAAGTATCCGCCCGCGTCCACGCAGAACGGCGACCCGTACCCGCTCGGCGTGTCCACGAGTCCGCACGCGGCTTTGCCCGCCTTCACTACCTCCCCCTTGGGAGTCGGATCGGCGGCCCAGCCCGCCGCCGTAGGGCGAGCACCGCCGACAATCCGTACGCCGCTCGGCTCATGACCACATCTCCGGGAACCCATTTGAATTTGCTGTTGAACCGTACGCTGACGAGCACCGGGGCGGCCGTTCGACCATCCCGTCTACCACTTCGTGCTGACCTACTCGAATTGGGAACCGGTGACGGTGCGCGCGTCGGAATCGTTCGAGGCGTTGTCGGAGGGGTTGCAGAACGCCTTTGGGAGCTCGGGGGAGTGCCCCGAAAGCACCGCAGCGACAGACTCAGCGCAGCGGTGAACAACCTGTCGGCGAGCCGGGAATTTGAGCACTTGAAGGAATTGAAACTGCCGGCGTTCCGGGATCACGACCGGGAACAGGCGGAGCGGGCGGCGCAGGAAGAGTAGGGCTACCCTAATACCTGGAAACTCTGGCGGTCCGGTAAAGGGAACCGAGAAATTCTGGAACGAATCGAACGGGGAATCAATGCTCCAAATCATCGCCTGGGGCTTGCGCGAGGGGGGGGCTAGCCTCCGCGACCATATGTCCAGCCGCCCCGGCAGCTTATTCCGACGACGCAGTAGCAAGAAGGAATCGACCGCTTCACCGCAGTTGGTTACCTGAATTAATCAAAGTGTGTCCTGTACCCCGCTGAACATCAAACATCTGCCAAAATCGATCGGTGCCAACAGCGGTTTGGCCAGAGCATCGAAGGTGGCGAAGAAAAACTTGGCTGTTCCGCCGAGATTCGAAGAGCCTTTCGCAGTCGCGCGGCGTTCGTATCGGTTGATTTCGAGATCGGCGTCACGGATCGGCTTCGTTCCGGAGCCGGATCCGTGCGATTGAACCGCGACGGTTTTAGGATTGAAGTTCACGACATCTCCGCCTGTGGCCATGGCGACCACCTGCGCTTCGATCTCCCTCCGCCCGCCGTCGTTCGGGACGCGCCCGCACCTTGCGGACGATTGCTTGGTGTGGAGAGCTCCATAGTCGAAGCTCGACTGATCCAGCCCGAAGAAGCGCCCCGCCCCCGGAGTTCCATGCCGGGTTGCTGTCCGTCGCCCGAATCCGGGGCACTCTCCAAAGTCTGCCAAATCGCTTCGAGCCATTTCGCGAGCGGCTTTTTCATATCCTTCTGCGTCAACTGGAACGTCAGTGTCCGACCCGTTCCATTGCCTTGGAACAACAGCGGCGGCATGGCCGCGAGGGCTTTCTCCCACTCTCGCTCGCGCGGTTTATCCGGCTCGGGTTCGATTGGACTCGGTAAGATTGTGTTGGCTGTCCCATCCTGTGGCCTATCTTGTGATCCTTTGAAATCCGGTCGGCCGAATGGGGTGAGTCCGAAGACTTTCGCAAACGCCACGGTCCCGAGTACCGCCGGTGGGCCATCGGCTTTCGGCCGGGGGTTCGCGTTCGAGGAGGCGCATTTCGCCACGGCGTCGCGGTCGCGCCCGATGATGATCCGCGAGCCGGCGAGCGCATAATGGATCGGAGTGTTGCCGTGGACCAGCCCCCAAACTTTGACGGATTGAATCGACTCACTGGCCGGATCGGGGAGTTTTTCTGCGCCGGACAGAGCCTGCGAAACCTTCGGGATTATTGCGAGCCAGCCCTGCGCCGTGGCCGCGTCGTCGAGGGTCAGGATCGCGAGCGGAGGCGCCGGCTTCGCCTTCGCATCCGTCGGTTGTTTCGGAAACACGATTGTCGCCGACTGCACCAACGGCAACCACTCGGAGGCGAATTTGAAGCCCCCTTTCTCGGCTTCCGCGGCCAGTTCACTCGGCAATCCCCCGGCCTGCCCCAGCGCTAGCCCGACGGCGTCGGCGGCGTCGAGGATCGCCTTCGCCCGTTTTTCTTTGGCCGGAAACGCCATCTGCAAGGCGGCGGGAAATCCGTCCGCGTCAGCTAGAGTCGCCTCGCCCCCGCTGAGCAACGCCAGCAGAGGGCAGGTCCCGCCGGCCTTCACTTCCGCACTCGCCGCGAGCGTCCAACCGTCCGGCTGCAACTGCAGCGAACCCGCGACCGAGTCGACCTCTTTTGGGTTCATCAAAAAACGGACGTACGAAATCGCGGGCGATTTGTGCCACTCGGCATTCGAGACTTTCTTCGCCGCGATCAGTTGCGCATCGAGCGAGGCCGCATCGACGCAGAAGAAGACGCCCGGTTTCTTGCGGACCTCGGCGTGCGGTTTCACAACCGGCGCCGTCGAGAACCCGGCGGATTTCTCGGTGCCCGCGAAGCGGCGGTAGACATCGTGTACCGCGTTCACGCTCGATCCGATCACGAATAAACCGGGTGCGTAGAAGTAGGTCGGCTCGCATAATCCCTGCGCCGGGGCCGAGTCCACAATCGGCTCCGGCTTGTTGTTTTCGTCGATGACCACGCCGGTCAGCCCGCGATTTTGATAAACCGCGATGCCGTCGATTTTGCCGACCCGACGGATGTTCGATGCCGTGAGCAAATATTGGCGCACGAGGAACCCGGCGAGTTGGCTCTCCCCGAGGACGAACGCCAACGCCAGCGACGGCCGGCCCGTCTTGGCATCGAACCCGGTCAGTCCCGCGGCGACCCCTTTGAACTTTTTGAAGTCGGCGAGCATCTCCGGCGATACGAGCGCGCTTCGCTCGCCGACACGTTTCAATCCGGCGAGGGCCCCAGGCGGTTGCATCTTGTCGCGGCGGTCATGGCTGTGCGCGAGATTATCCGCGAGCAGCGTCCCTTTCACAAAATCGACAATGGCGTCCGAAGTCGCCGCCGGTTGGCCGATCTCGGCATAGGCGAGCGTCCCCGCCGGGAACAACTCCGCGAGGTCCTTCGGTTCGGCGGCAACCGCGGCGGTGAGGGGTAGCAACCAAACTGAAATGATCGGGATGATTCGAAGCATGTCGTGTTCTCGTCATCGATTGGCGTCACACGAATTCTATCAGCGCCGGACGCGGATCGCACCGCCGGGATAAACCCGAATTTATCCGGCCTTCACGCAACGCTCAGACCGTTCGCGTAGACTCCGGGTGCGGTTCGCGCCGACGGGACGTTCCCGGCGGCGCGGGTTGCGGTGTTCGAAGGAGTTCACGATGCGTGCGATGCTGACGATGGTCCTCGGTGCGGTTCTGGCGTTCGGTGCGAGCGCCCGCGCGGACGAAGAAAAAATCGCGATCGACAAGCTGCCCAAGGCGGTACTCGAGACCGTGAAGAAGCGCTTCCCGAAAGCGGAATTGGTCGAAGCGGCCAAGGAAACCGACGGCGACAAAGTCGAGTACGAAATCACGCTCAAAGACGGCGAGACCAAGTACGACGTGATGTTCAGCCCGGACGGCAAAATCACCCTGATCGAAAAGACGATCGCCGCCAAAGACCTGCCGAAGGCCGTGGCCGCCGCGATCGACGAGAAGTACCCGAAGGCGACCGGCAAGGTCTACGAAGAAATGACCAAGATCGTCGAAGGCAAAGAAGTGATCGCGTACTACGAAGTGCTGCTGGAGACCGCCGACAAGAAGATGTTCGAAGTCGAAGTGTCGCCGGAAGGGAAGATCTTGAAGACCGAAGAGAAGAAGGAAGAAAAGAAAGAAGAGAAGAAAGACAAGCGGTAATCTGAGTCGAAGGTCGGGCCGAAACCGCTTGGGCCCGACCGCTTCCGTACGCCGATGCCTATGACACTTCCATTCCGCTACTCGGCCGCCGGCATCCTCCTCGGCGCCGCATTGCTCTTCGGCCTCCGCCTCGGCGACCGCGATGTCGTCTCCGAAGAATTGCGCTTCGCCGAAGTGGCCCGCGAGATGGTCGCCACGGGCGATTATTTCCACCCGACCATCAACGGCAAGAGTTATTACGACAAGCCGCTCGGCTCGTACTGGCTCATCGTCGCCGCATCGAAGCTCATGGGCGGCGTCGATGAAACGGCCGCGCGGTTGCCGGCCGCGGTCGCCGGCTGGCTCGGCGTATTGCTCGTGATGTTTCTCGCCCGACGGCTCTACGACGACCGCACCGCGCTCTGGGCCGGGGCGATCCTCGCGACCAGTTTCAGCTTCGCCTTCTACGCGCGCCGGGCCACGGCCGACATCGAAACCGTCACCGGCACACTCGCCGCCGTCACGCTGTTCGCGTATTGCCGGGAGCGAAAATCGGGTTCATGGGTACTCGTCCTGTGGCTCATCATGGGGCTGACTTCACTGACCAAAGGCCTGCTCGGCTTCGCGCTGCCGATTGTCGTCCTCGGCACCTTCGGCATTTGGTCGACGCTCGCCGGACGCACGACTTGGCGCGCCTTCCCGACGGAGTACTATTCGCACAACCGCTGGTTTTTCAACCGTTGGTCGACGCTCGCCCTTCCTCTCGGGCTCGCGGTATTCCTGCTGCCGTACGCCATCTCCGGTTGGCAATCGGGCTTCGGCGACGGTCTCGGGATGGTTTACCGGGAGAACGTGAAGCGCTTCTTCCACCCGCACAATCACACGGGGCCGATCTACTTGTACGTCCCCGTGCTCTTCCTGCTCGCGGCACCGTGGGGCCTATTCCTCCCGGCGGCCTTGGTCCCCCGCCGCGATGCCGGGGCGTCGGATCGTTTGGTCAAAGCTTTCTTCTGGGGGCTGTTCCTGTTCTTCACCCTCTCGGCCTCGCGCCGGAGTTATTACCTGCTGCCGATTCTCCCGGCCGCGTCCTTGTTGATCGCGCAATTGATCAACGCGCCGGTCGAAACCTTGAAGCCGATCGCCCGGCGATTGTTAAATGCGGCCTACATCGTCATGGGAATCGGCGTCGTCCTCGCGGGTTCACTCTTGCTCGACCCCGCCGACGTTTTGCCTACGCCGTACGACCGACTCCCGCCGCTGCCATCGCGGCCGTGGTTCGCCGTCGGCTGGCTAGTCGCACTGCTTTTCGTGGGCCGCGTAATCGTCCGTCCATACCTCCGTCCATTCGCCGCGCTCGCAGTCACCGCCGCCGGATTGTCCTTCGGCCTACTCGTGGTCTTCCCGGCAATGGATGAATATCGAACCCGGCGCGGTTTCGCGGAAGATGTGAACCGCGCGACCGCGGCCGAGCCGGAGAAGCTCGCCTTGTATCACGCCCGCGATGTCGTCTTCCAATTGGCCCATCCGTCGGCGCTGCCCGACTTCGAGGAACCCGAAACCTTCCACGCCGCGGCGCGGGCCGGGGAGATCCGCTGGGTCATCGTCCGCAACCGCTACCTGCCCCAATTGGCGAAGACGACCACGGCGGTGATCCTCGAAGAAGCGACCTACCCGTGGGAAGGGGCCGACCAACTCGGCGATAAGATGCTGCTGTTGAAAATCGTTTTGAACCCGGGGGAGTGACCGCGATGTCGATCCGCGTTCTCCTCGTCGAAGATGAACCGGCCATCGCCGATTTCCTCGTGCGCGGCCTGCGCGAGGAGGGTTTCACCGTCGAGCACGCCGCGGACGGCGCCGACGGCGACCACCGGTTGCGGACCGAAACTTGGGATGTCGTGCTGCTCGATTGGTGGCTGCCCGGCACCGACGGCTTGACGCTGCTGCACCGTTTTCGCACCGCGGGGCACGAGACGCCGGTGCTGTTCCTCACGGCGCGCGACTCCGTCTCGGACCGCGTCCGCGGGCTCGATGCCGGGGCGGACGACTACCTCTGCAAACCCTTCGCCTTCGAAGAACTGCTGGCCCGCGTGCGCTCTTTGTCGCGCCGGCGCGATGGCCGTACATCCGCTCAATTAACACGCGGAGATGTCGCCGTGAATTTGACCTCGCACCGGGTCGAACGCGGCGGCCAGCGCCTCGACCTCACCGCGAAAGAGTACGCCCTGCTCGTCTTCTTTTTACGCCACCCCGGCGAACTGCTGACGCGGACGCGCATCTACGAGCACGTCTGGGACGAGCGATACGACGGCGTCTCGAACACGCTCGAAGTCCACATCGTCGAACTGCGTCGCAAGCTCGAATCCCACGGCCCCCGGCTCATCCAAACCGTCCGCGGCCGCGGCTATCTCTTCGACGCAGAGTCCCGATGACACTGACAAACCGATTGACGTTGTTCTATCTCGGCACCCTTGCGGCAGTGCTGGCAGCCTTCTCCGGTGCGCTTTACGCGTTGGCCCACCGGCACCTGCACGCGGAATTGCACGACCGCACCTCGGGGCTACTCGACATCGTGACGGCGCGCGCCGAAGTCGAACCCGAGGGTGTGGAATGGGAACCGAAACACTCGGTCCCCCCGCTCCCCTACGAGCGCGACGCGCACTTCTGGGCGGTCTATTCCTCGACCGGGGATCGGTTGGACGGCGGTGGCCTTCCCAGTTTGGAGAACGACGGCCACGTCATCCGACGGGCCATCACCCACCCGGACGCGGACAAACTCCCCGCGACCTTGGAGCCGAATCGCCACCGTGCGTTGGAATTCGTGGCCGCTCTGCCGACGGCCCCTGTGAAGCGGACGCTGCGGACATTGGCGTGGAGTCTGTTCGCCATTTCGTCGGCCATCTGGCTGGCGAGTGCGCTGGCCGCGCGGTGGATTTGCCGGCGGGCGCTCCGGCCCGTGACCGCGATGGCCTCGGTCGCCGCGTCGATCGCGCCGGAAAATCTAGGCGACCGATTGCCGGTTCCAAATCCCGCAGACGAACTCCGGGCGCTCGCCCTGTCGTTCAACGGCCTGCTCGCACGCTTCCAAAATTCTTACGAACAGCAGCGGCGATTCACGGGGGACGCGTCGCATCAGTTGCGAACCCCGCTGGCCGCGATGCTCGGGCAAATCGAAGTCGCACTGCGCCGCGAGCGCAACGCGGCGGATTACCGCGCCGCGTTGACGACGGCGCAAGCACAGGCCTTACGCTTGCAAGGGATCGTCGAAAGCTTGCTTTTCTTGGCCCGCGCGGACTCCGAAGCGCTGCATCCGACGTTGCGGCGCATCGACCTCGGGCTTTGGCTCCGCGAAACCGTCACCCAAACATGGGGCGGGCACACCCGCTGGAGCGACGTGCAAATCGAAGGCGCGACCCCCGGTCTCCGGGTCGAAATCCATCCGGTTTTATCGGGGCAAGCCTTGGGAAACTTGATCGAGAACGCCTTCAAATTCAGCGCGACCGGCAGCGCGGTGACCATTCGAGTGAGTGCGATCTCGAATGGGATCGCCATCGATGTGTCCGACCACGGAGACGGAATCGACGAGCGGGATCGCAGCCGGCTGTTCGAACCCTTCTTCCGTTCGGAGCGGGCGCGGACATCGGGCACGCCGGGCGTCGGCCTGGGCTTGGCCGTCGCGCGGCGGATTGTCGAATCCATGGGCGGCACCATCGGGTGGGCCCATCTTTCAGGAAGCGGATGCCGGTTTCGGATCGTCTTGCCCGCAATTCAACCGCACGACACATCGGCGAGGGATTGACGCCCTTCAAGAATCGTGAATGCATCGACCAGATTCCCGCTTCGTAGTTGCGTCGCCGTTGCAGGGGACACCATCACGCGCATGCCCCGGACAAACTCGTGGCCGAGGTCGTCCGAAACGCTTCGGAACGGCCCCTTGTACAGCACCTCGACCGTCTCGAGGTCGCCCTCGATCACTTTCCAACATTCCAGTTGCAGCTCCCGCATGCCGACGCCGTCACGCACATAGCAGGGCTTCGCGTCGAACTTCAAGAGCTTGATACCGGACAGCCCCGCGGCTTCGAAAAGTCGCACGGGGTCTTCCTCGTAGGGGACGAACCGCACGGCCCCCGCCGGGCCGGGGAGTTGCGGGCCGTCCACCGGCGCTTCGCCGACGAGCACGTGGGCGAACAATCGACCGCCCGGTTTCAGCACCCGCAGCGACTCGTCGATGACGCGTTCGCGTTCGCTGTCGTCCATGTTCAAATTGAACGTCCCCCGCAGGCGAATTTCGTCGGCGGTTTCGTCGGCCAATGGCAGCATCGCGGGGAACGATTCGTTCATCCGGTGCTCCCAAACGACGGGTCCGATCACCGGCGGCTTCGGTTTGCCGAGTACGATTTCTTCCGTTTGGCCCATGCCGCGATGCTCGATATCCCCCTCGAAGGTGTAGACCTCCCACAGAGTGCCGTCGGGGTCGTGGGCCCAAAACTTCGTCTGCTTGGCGTAGCAACATTCGACGCCGTCCTCCCGTTGCGTCGGCATCCCGGCGCGTTCGAGCCGCATCTGCATTTCCACGAGCATCGCCGCATTCGGCATCCGAAAGCCGAGGTGGTTCAGCGGTCCCCCGACGGCGCGCGGCGTCGGTTCGAGCGATAGCACCAGCGGCGGATTGTCCGGCTCGAACTTCGCATAGTCGGCCATCAGCTTGGCGGGTTCCATCCCGAAGAGCGTGCGGAAGAACGCGACGGAGCGATCGAGATTCGCCACGTTCAGCGACAGGTGGAATCGGACGCGGGTATCGTCGGCGCTGGTCATCGGGCTCACTCCGGGGGTCATTCGAAATAGACATCCGTTTTGCCGTACTCGGCGTACTTGACCTTCAACCAGGCGTGGAATTCGCGGTAGTGGTGGTCGCGCTGGTCGCCGCCGTCCGACGCGGCATTGTAACTCAGGTAGAGTTGCCGGCGCCAGCGGTCGGAGGTGTTCGGATCCGAGCGGTGCGGCGTGAAACCGCCGAAGATGGCGACGTCGCCCGGTTCCAAGAGCAAAGGTACCGCGGTGCGCTCGTCGACGGTGCCCTCGGGGAGTTCGTAGTAATGGCCGTCCTCTTCGGTCAGGCAACCGGTCTTGTGGTACCCGGGGTATGCGATGGTGCAGCCGTTGTCGCGGTCGGCCGTTTCGAAGGGCACGAGTACCGTGAGAAAGCTGCGCGGGAAGCCCGGCCACGCGATCCAATCTTGGTGCAGTCGGTAGCCCTTCACACCCGGCGGTTTGAAGATCAGTTTGTCTTTGAACAAGTGCGCGGGCTCGCCGTAGAGTTCGCCGAGCAGGTTGAGCAACTCCGCTGACAACGCGATGTCGCGGCAGGCCGGGCCGAGGTCGATGACGGGGTCGAACGTCTCGAAGGTGCAGTCGCCTGTAAACACGTTGTCCTGCCAACGGCAGCGGATGTTTTTGGTGTCGACGAGTCGCTCGAACCGCTTCGGCATTTCTTCGGCTTCCACCGCGGCGCGGGTCATCAGCTGTTTCGGGAACAAGCCCCGCACGACGACGAAACCCCGTTCGTCGTACTCGGTTTTCAACGTCATGGCGGGTCTCCGATCCGACCGGCGGGCAACGGCGTCACGCGGACCAAGTAGGCGAACACGGCCAGCGCGACCGCGACTCCGGCGCAGACGAGGAAGAGCGGGGCGTACTCGCCGGTGCGCGACTTCACCGCCGGGAACAGCGCTTGGCCGAAGGCCGAGAAGAACACCGTCAGCAATTGGGCCGCGCCTTGGATGCGGCCGAGCGCCGCGGGCCCGTAGAGTTTCCGCCAGACGCTGAAAAAGCAGACGGTGATGACGCCGCCCGACGCGGCGAGCGCGGATGCGTACAGGTAAACCTGCCATTCGATTTCGATACCCGGGAAGACCGCGAGGGTCGCGCCGAAGGCGAGCAGCGCCGCCGCGAATAGCCGACCCAGATGCATTCGGGTCGCGAGCCAACCGCCGAGCAGATTCGCGGCCAATCCGAAGGGGATGCCGACGATCGACACGTTCAGAAACACGGCCTTGTCGAAGCCGCGCTCGGCGAGGATCGATTCGTTGAAGAGCGTTGTGCCGGAGGCGACCAGACCGTAGAAGGAGGTGCCGAGGGCGAACGCCCAGAACGCTCCGGATCGCAAGGCGAACCCGAGTGTGCGACTCGGTTCGGGGATGGCGTCGGGCTGCGGACCGTCCGCACCCGAGTGGACATTGCGCGCGAGCCATGCGGACAGCAGCGCGGCGATCAGTACTCCGACCCCAATGCCGGCCCACGGTGTCCGCCACTCGTCGGGATTCGCTTGTATCACCTTCCGCAGCACCGCGAATGCGGCGATAAACCCGAGGGATGTCAAGCAGGCGTACAAGCCCATCGCGAGGCCGGGATTCGTGCGCGCCGAGCGGCCGATCAGCGTCAAGCTGGCCACGGAGAGAGCGCTCTGACCGAAGCCGCGCGTCAGCAGAATCAGCAGGAATAGCCCCGTGAATCCACCGGTCCACACCGACAGTCCGAAGACGGATAGGGCCAGCAGCACCATCGTACCGACGAGGACCGCCCGCGTGCCCCAGCGGTCGGTGAGCCAACCGCACGGCAGGCAAAACAGCGCCCCGATCAAAGTGGCGATCAAACCGATCAGGCCGTAATCCTCGCGGTCGAGCGCGAAGGTGCGGAGGATCGGTTCGGTGAACAACCCGAGGCCGAAGGTGCGGCCGGGGAGCGTGGCCACCATCGCCAAGGCCGCGACCGCGATGTGAATCCAACGCCGGGATGTCGCCATTAGAATTCGCCCGGCACTTCGCCGCCCGATTTGGTACTGGCGCCGCGCCAGATGTTGATGTCGACCGAGTCGCGGGTAAATCGGACGCTGCCGTCGCCGAGCATCGCGTTCACCCCGCCGGTGTGTTTGCTGCGGGCCGCGCGATACCCGACGGCGGTGTACGTGTAGTTCGCCGCGAACGGATCGTTGGCGATGCAGTCGAAGCTCTTGCTGTTCGGCCCATAGTAATGGTTGTAGCTCACGCAGCGCGCTTCGCCCGACGCCCACATGAAGCCCCGGCGGTTGTAGCCGTTCCAGTTCACGGGCGTGCCGGCGCAGTTACTATCGCTCGGCAAGGTGCCCGTGTACCCGGTGTATTTGTACGCGGTCCGTTCGTCGCCCGGTTGGGTCGTCGTCCCCTCGGCCCCGTCGCCGAGGATACTTTCCGAGAATGCGACCGTGTTCGACGTGCCGTCGGTGATGTCCGTAATCTTCACCCCGAATTGGGTCGTGAAGATCCCGTCCGACGCGACCGGGGAGCCGTACCCGCCGCCGCTGAGGCCCGAACCGTGGCTGGCGACGTAATTGGTCGGACCCATGTCGGTCACGCCGTAGGCGCTGCTCACGGCGACGGCGCGGTCGGACGGGCAGAGGAAGATTGAGATCTTCTGCACGACGGCGAACGCGTTCTGCGGCGAGATGGTCGCCGGAGAACCGATGTAAATCGGCTGGGTCAGATCCATGGCGTTGAAGATGTTCGTCTGTTCCAAATACGGGTTCAACTGCGCCAGCACGCTCCATGTGTACCGGTAATTGAGCGAGGTCGAATTCGGGGCCGTGCACGGATACAGCGGCGGCAACTTGCCGTTGGCCCCTTCGTAGTTGTGTAGCGCTAAGCCGAGTTGCTTCAAGTTGTTACTGCACTTCATCCGCGCGGCCGCTTCCCGCACCTTTTGCACGGCGGGTAACAACAGGCCGATCAAAATGGCGATGATGGCGATGACCACGAGCAGTTCGATCAGCGTGAAGGCCGAGCGGCGGCGAAACGATCCCATGCGGCACCTTGACGATAGCGGTCCGGGCGAACTCACCTTGATACCTGCCTCTTTGTTAAGATGTTACAGCGGAGGGCGACCGCGTCCACGGAATTCGAAAATTTTGCGTCGCCGCTCTCCGATAGAATGCTTGGAATCTCCCAACCGCGGAATCGGCCATGGCCAAAGACAAGTTGCAACCGGAGCGATGCGCCGAAGTGCTGGGCGCGCTCGCCGCCCCGGAGCGGCTGAAAATCGTGCGGTTTTTGGCCGATGGGCCGCGCAACGTCACCGAGATCGCGGGGATGCTCGCGATCCCCGCCGTGAATGTCTCGCACCATTTAACGGTGCTGAAAATCGGAAAATTGATCCGCGGCAAGAAGACCGGGCGCTTCGTGAATTACTCGCTCTGCCCCGGCCTGCTCGACGAGGCGGTCGCAGCAGGGATCGGCGAACAAGCCTTGAACTTGGGCTGCTGCACACTCGCGTTGCCGCTCGGGCTCAAAACAAAGTGTTGAGCGCTTCGAGGGCCGCCGGTTCGTACGCCGCGATCAAAATCCGGGCGCACGCTTCCGCGTCGCTGAGCGCGTCGTGGTGTTTCAACGCGATCCCGAGCCGGGCGCAGACCGACGGCAAATTGTTCGGCCGCTCGTTCCATCGCTTGCGGGCAATCTGAACGGTGCATGCGAAGGGCAACTCGGGCACCGGCAGGCCGGCACGTTGGCAGCACGCTTTCAACACGCCTCGGTCGAAGGAGGCATTGTGCGCGACCATGTGGCTGGCCCCATCGAGCATGGGGGAAAGCTTCGGCCAGACTTCGGCGAAGGTCGGGCAGTCGCGGACCATCGCCCAAGTCAGACCGTGGATTGCGGTGAAATGCACCCGCGGTCGGGGCGGGCGGATCAAAGCGACTTCCCGCGCCACGACCTTCAACTTCTCGACGCGGACCAAGCCGACGGCGCAAGCACTATCGGACCGGTAGTCGGCGGTCTCGAAATCGATCGCCACGAACGCCCCGTCCGCCGGGGGCAAACGGAGTTTCTTGGCCGATTGCGGTGCGATCACTCTTTGGGCACCGCGAAATCGGCGATGTAAAGCTGCGGGGGCGACCGCCCCTCACCGCGGCTGCTCGTCCACATGACTTTCTTGCCGTCGGGGCTGAACACCGGCAACACGTCCGATCCCGGCGAGTGCGTCAACCGCGTCGTTTTGCCGGTCCCGATATTCATCCAATAGAGGTCGTAATTCGGCCGGGCGAGTTCATCTGTGTGATCGGCCGCGGTGTAGATGATGTGTTGACCATCCTTGTACCAATACGGCGCCCAATAGACCCATTTGTCGTTGCTGGTCAGGGCTTTCTCGCCGGTGCCATCCGCGTTGACGACGTAAATTTGCAGGCGGTCTTTCTCTTTGCGGTCCGTGCGGAAGATCACCTTGCTAGCATCCGGGCTGAAGAATGGCCCGCCGTTGTAACAGTCCTTCGCAGTGGTGATCGCCTTGGCGTTTTTGCCGTCGGCATCCATGACGTACAGTTGGACGTTCCCCGCGTTCCCGGAACTATAGACGATTTTCTTGCCGTCTTTGGAGTAGTTCGCCTCGGCCGTGTAGACCTTCGCCTCGGGCGTGAGGCACTTCAGATTGCCGCCGTCGACGTCGGCCTCGTAGATCTTCATGTACGGGTCGAAGTCCCAAGAGTAACGCCGGCGTTTGCCGGACTTGGCCTCCTCGGCCCGCAGCGCCAACTCCGCGTCGACGTTCTTTTGGATGTCCGGATCGCCGTGGCTGCTCGAGAATAAAATCCGGCCGTTGGTCGGGTGGAAGTAGGCGCAGGTCGTCCGCCCCTTCCCGGGGCTGACGCGGTGAAACTTGCCGCTCGCCAGATCTTGGACGAAGATCTGGTAAAACGGATTGCCAGTCTCTTTCTCCTCGGCTTGGTAGATGATCGACTTCCCATCGGGCGAGAAGTACCCCTCCCCGGCCCGTGCGAATTCCTTGGTCACCTGCGTGATGTTCGTCAGGTGCTTGGCCTCGTCGGACTTCCAATCCGGGTCGGCCCCGACTGTGAGGGCGAGCGAAATAATTAGTGCGTTCATCGAGTTTTCCTAACGCAGTGGGTTCTTACCCGGGAGGCCTTGGTCATCGAGAATCTGGAAGTGGTGGATACCCGCCTTCCGGTCGTCGGTGTACTGCCAGACGATCTTCTTGTCGCGGGTCACTTCGGTCAATTTTACGCGTTTCGGACCCGAGTTGTAGCTGGTGAGCACGGTATTTCCGTTGTCGAGGCGTTGCACGCCGCAGCAGTCGCTGAGCGGTTTGCCCGGGAGGTCGTCATTCGAGACTCGCCAGACTTCGACGCCTTTCGCGTCGACTTCGATGACGAAGTTGCCGTGGGTGCAGCCGATGAGCGTAAGGCCGTCGGGCAATCGGATCGCGGTGAAGGGCATGTTCGGGGTCTTCGCTTCCCAAACGATCTTGCCCTTGGGGTCGTATTCACGCACGACTTTGTCCAGCAATTGCGGCACGAGGTAGTTCCCATTGGCAAGTTTGCGGGCCATCCGCGTTTGCAAGTGGTGGTCCTTCGTCTGCGCGTCGATCGGCACTTCGACCAAGATTTTCCCCTTCGCATCGACTTCCAGCAACCTCGGTTTATCCCCGGCTTCGGTGAGCAAAATCTTGCCCTCGCCGAGGGGTTGGACAGTGTTGACCTCGGCTTGCGTCCCTTTGAACTCAAACAGGGTCTTGCCATTGCAGTCGACCTCGATAACCGCGCCGCCGGGGTGGGCTTTGCTCTTCGACAGGGCCAGCAGGACATGGCCGTTGGCCAAGACCCAGCCATCCCGGGTCGAGGCGGGGTACTTCCAGGTTTCTTTGCCCTCCGCGTCGACGATGAACGTCTCTGCGCCGGTGGCGAGGAAGCCGTGCTTGATGGGCTCGGCGGCCGTGGACGCCGTGCACGCGAGGAGCAGAATCGGAAGCGGGAAGCGGAACATGGAAGGACCCATAAAAGAGGGCGCGGCGGGCGGTGGGGTTTTGGGATAGAGTGTCGTATCGAAACAGATGAGACGCAACGATGAAACTTCCCTTCGCCCTCCTTGCAGCGTGCATGTTCGCCGGCGCGGCCGCGGCCCAGACGCCCGCCGAGGTATTCGAGAAGCGGATCGCACCGATCTTCCAATCGCCCAATCCGTCGAGCTGCGTGCAGTGCCATCTCGCGGGGGTCGACATCAAACATTATATCCTGCCGGACGCCGAGAAAACTTTCCGCAGCCTTCGCGATCAAGGGTTGATCGACCTCGCTGCCCCGGAGAAATCCAAAATTGTGAAGTTGATCGAAATGGGAACCGGCGACAAGAAGACGAACGCCGTCCAAGCGAAAATGAGACTCGCCGAACGCGAAGCGTTCGTCGAGTGGATCGCGGCCTGCGCCGCCGACCCCAAGTTGAAAGAGGCGCCGAAGCTGGACGACAAGGATCGGGCCGGGCCCGCTCGGCCGGTCGAAGTGATCCGGCACGGACGCAAAGACCAAATGCTGGATTCGTTCGAGAAGAACGTCTGGGCCTGGCGCTTCCGCTGCATGAATTGCCACACCGAGGGGACGCCGCAGAACGACAAGTACCGCAAGGAATTCGGCGACCGGGTCGCGTGGGTCAAGAAAGGCGGCGCGGCCGCGACGCTCGACTACCTCGTCGCGTCGAAACTCATCGATCCGGCCAAACCGGACCAGAGCCTCCTGCTGAGCAAGCCGCTCGGCGTGAAGCACGAGGGGGGCCTCAAGTTCGTCGTCGGCGACGACGCGTACAAAGGCTTCCGCAGTTGGATCGAAGATGTCGCGGCGATCCGCACCGACAAATATACCGCGGCGAAGGACCTCCCCGCGAACGACGCCGGC
The DNA here is from genome assembly GCA_043727575.1 of Fimbriiglobus sp. Lineage (GTDB taxonomy): Bacteria > Planctomycetota > Planctomycetia > Gemmatales > Gemmataceae > JALHQU01. The sequence continues at coordinate 3,234 of JAYSYN010000320.1, read as the reverse complement.
CCCGAGAAGTTCGGCACCGACATTTGGTTGAAACTGACCGATTGCCCGCCGGCGTGGGGCGACAAATTCTTGCAAGTCGGCGTTTACGCGTGGGACGCCAAATTGAAGGAGTGGGAAGGAACGCCGATCGCCGTGTCGGACCGCGTCGTCTTCGGCAAAGGGAAGCTTTGGCAACATTCACTGACATTGCAGGCGGAGAAAGATTCGGTGCGGGCCAAACTTTGGCGCGCCGGCAAACCATCGCTGCCGGACGGCAAATACCTGCTGAAAGCCCACGTCGATGCCGAGGGTAAATTGGCCAAGGATTGGAAGGCCGCGCTCGGCGAAACCGACTACGCTGGGCTGGTCGAATTCCAAGCGAAGTGGAAAGAGGGCTACGGATCGATGACAGCGGTCGATGCGTCTAAAATCCGCAAGTGACCCGCGAGCTTCTCGGCCAAAGCGCCGATCGATTCGGCCGTCGCGTCGGGCAACTCCACCGACTCCGTCACACCGGGGAAGTAGCGTTCCGTCGACGCCGCGTACGATTCGTCGTAATGGATTGCCAAGAGCGACGCGGCGAGTATGTCCCACTCCCCGGCGTCCACCGAAAGGCACCAAGCGGCAATTTGTCGCGCGCCGTACTTGGGCGTCAATCGCCGCAGTTTCTCTTGCAAGTCCGATGGATCTGCGAACAAGTTCGCATACTCCGCGACCAAGTATCGCACGCGTTCGTACACCGGCATCCGGAGTTCGATCCCCCCGGCCGACCGCATCGCCGACCACAACGCCGCCGGGAGGTAGACGTCGCCGATGCGGTTGCTCTCGGCTTCGATCCAGACCGGCACGCGCGGATCGAAACGGTCGAACGCGGCGAGCAATGTTGAATCGAACCTCTTCTGCGACGGCTGCGACCCGCTACCGCCCAGTACCGATCCGCGGTGCCGGGCCAGTGCTTCCAAATCGAGGACTTGGGCCCCCCGCTCCACCAGCGCATGGAGCAGCCGGGTCTTGCCGGTCCCGGTCGCGCCGGTCACCACGCGGTATTCGAACCGCGGCGGCGCGGTGGCCAAGCCACTCAGGACATGGGCGCGGTACGTTTTGTACCCGCCCGCCAACACCGTCGCCCGCCAGCCGATGCGCGCGAGGACGAGCGCCAGGCTGGCGGAGCGTTGCCCACCCCGCCAGCAGTAGACGAGCGGTTTGTAATCCTTCCCCATCGCGGCGAAATGCCCGGCGAGGTGCGTCCCGATGTTCGTCGAAATGTAAGCCGCCCCGATTCGGGCCGCGGCGAACGAGCCTTCGCGCCGGTGGATCGTCCCGACCTCGGCGCGCTGGGCATCGTTCAGCACCGGCAGGTTGACCGCGCCGGGGAGGTGGTCGTCCGCAAATTCCCCGGACGAACGGACGTCGACGATTTCATCGAACGGACAGGGCGACGCACAATCCCAGAGGGCGGCGAGAATCCGGGGTGCGCGGGCCGAGCCGTCGGGTGTCATCGGGTTCAAAAATCTCGGGGTCGCCGGCAACGCGCCGTGCGGTGGCTCTGTTGAAAATGCTACGAACACCGCGCCGGGATCGCTACCTTTTCACCATGGAAGACACCGTCCGCACGGACCCGATGCGCGCGACCGCGGTCGTCGAGATCGCGCCCGGCGAACGACTCGACGATTTCGACTTGCTCGCGCTCTTGGGTGAAGGGCAGTTCGCCAAGGTCTTCCTCGCCCGCCAGCGGACGATGCAGCGGCTCGTCGCGCTCAAAGTATCGACGAGCCGCGCGGCCGAAGCCGAGACGCTGGCGCAACTCGACCACCCGAACATCGTCCGCGTGTACGATCAGCGTTTCCTTGCGGACCGCGGCGTGCTCTTGGTCTACATGTCGTACCTCCCCGGCGGCACGCTGCTCGATGCCATCGAGCGATTGAGGTCGACGCCAGTCGGGGAGCGTACGGGCAAACACCTGCTCGATGCGGTCGATGCCGCGCTCGACCGCCGGGGCGAACTGCCCCCGGCCGCGTCGTTGGCGCGGGGCCAGTGGGCCGCGCGGAGTTGGCCCGCGACGGTCGCCGCGATCGGGGCGAAGCTCGCCGCGGCCCTCGATTATGCCCACCGGCGGAACGTCCTCCACCGCGATCTGAAACCGGCGAATGTGCTATTGAGTGCCGAAGGGGAACCGCTGCTGGCCGATTTCAACGTCGGCTTCTGCGTGGCGCTCGACGGGGCCGATGCGACCGCTGCATTCGGGGGCAGCTTGGCGTACATGGCGCCGGAGCATATGGACGCGTTCAACCCCGAACACGAGCGGCGGCCGGACAGTTTGGACGGTCGCGCCGACCTCTTCGGGTTGGCCGTGACGCTGTGGGAACTGCTGGCCGGCTCGCGCCCGTTCGGTCCGGAGGCCCTCGGCCGAGATTGGGCCGAGACGCTGGAACACATGGCCGCGGTGCGGCGCCGCGGGCCGTTGCCGGAACTCGTCGACCAATGCGACGAGGGCCAAGTCGTCGGGCTGAAAGATTGCCTGCTGAGCGCGTTGGCCGGCAATCCGGACGACCGCCCGCCGACCGCGGGAGCTCTGGCGAACGAATTGGAACTCTGTTTACGCCCGGCGACGCGGGCGCTCGTGCGGCCCGCGCCGAGCGCTTGGCGAAGTATTGTGGAACGCCATCCGGTGCTTTCGCTATTGCCCCTGGGCTTGGCGCCGAACCTGATGGGGTCGCTCTTCAACATCGCTTACAACAAAGCCGAGATCATCGACCACTGGCCGGCGGCCCAGTCGGTGTTCGACCCGATCATCCTCGCGGTCAACGGCCTGTTCTTCCCGCTCGGCATCCTCGTGTTCATCCTCGCGGCGCGGACGGTGTCGCGCGGGGTGCAGCGGGTTCGCCGCGGCGATCCACCGGACGCGGCGACCTCGGCCGGACTCCGCCGAAAATGCCTGCGGCTCGGCACGGTCGCGGCCGGGGTCTGCGTGAGTTGCTGGGTGCTCGCCGGGGTCATTTGGCCCGTCGCGCTGCGCGTCGCCGCCGGGCCCGCCCCCGGCGGCCTCGAGACGTACCTCCACTTTCTAATGGGCCTCGTTATTTGCGGGTTCATCGCGGGGGCGTACCCGTATTTCTTGGTGACCTTTTTGGCCGTGCGCGTCCTCTATCCGGGCTGTTGAACGGCGCCCCACCGAGTGCGGCCGACGCGCCGGCACTCGCGCGGGTCGACAGGGAACTCGGTCGTTACCGCACCGTCGCGGCCGCGATCCCGCTG
>JAYSYN010000319.1:0-2877 GCA_043727575.1 Fimbriiglobus sp. | reverse complement strand
TGGCGTAGTCGGCCCAGAAGGCGTTCACCGGCACGAGGTCGGCGGTCTGCTGGGCAATCAGCAACTTGTAGTAGTTGTTCTCGGCCCATTCCATGGTGGGGTCGATCTTGCGGTACAGCTGGCGGACGGCGAACTTCTTGCGGTCGTCTTGGCGGAAGTTGTCTTCGGATTCCTTCGACTTCTTGGCCTCCGTTATGGCTTGATTCGCTTCTGTGTCACGCTTTTGCTTTTCATCGCCGCGGCCGTCTTTGCCAGCCGATTTCTCGCCCGGTTTCGCGGGCATACCGGGGCCGGCGCCACCGCTCGGCCCGGGGAATCCGCCGGGCGGCGGCGGGACGCCCGGTGCCGGGTTGAAGGGCTCATTCGGCTTATCACCGACCGGGAGCACCGAGGGCAGCGGAACGAGCTTGTCGAGGCCCGTCGAATCGGCCGTGGTTTCCAAGTCGCCGTTGGCGACGGCGGTGTCGAACAGCAGCAGGTCCTTGTCGAGGTTCGCCGGGAGCAGTTTCATCAAGTCGGACAGGTGCCGGCCGGTCTTGGGCAATTCGTCCGGCGTCCGCTGCGCCAACACGATGCGCTCGGCGACGTTCAACCGGCCGAATTCCCACGGTCGCAGGAACTTCGACACATCCGCGTCGAGCAGTTGGTGGTCGAGGAAGGTCTTGTCTTTCTTGTTGGCGAGGTACGGTTTCACCTCGGTGGCGAAGAACTCTTTGTCCTTCTTGCTGAGGAAGAAGTTCAACTCGTGGCAGGCGAACTGCGAGTAGAGCGAGCGCTTCTCTTCGATCTTCAATTTCGGCCAACGCAGCAAGAATGAGAATTCACCGAGCTTGGGCTCTTTCGACAGCGTGGCGTACAGCGAGTAGACCTTGGCGAGGCTGTCGTAGGCTTCGAACCGGCTCGCGGCGGCGTCTTCGATTTTGAATTCCTTCCCGGCATCGACGATGGTCACTTGCTTCTGCTGGGCGAAGTGTTTGGTCGGGTCGAGGCCTTTCTTCAACCGGAGGTCGGCGAAGAGCGCGGCCGATTCCGGCAGGCTCGTGCTGCGCGAGGTCGTATTCAGCGGATCGCAGGCGATCACGTGGATCATGGCGTGCGGACCGAATTCCTTCACCGGCACCTTCACGACGCCGTCTTTGTCGGCGGACAAGTTCATGGCCACGGCGCTGGCGTCGTACAAAAAGTCGAGGTTCGAGGGATCGGCGACCACTGGCCCGACGCTCGGGTCGTGCGCTCTATCGGCCGGTGGCTGAAGTGGCACCGGGGCAATCGGCCCGCCAACGCCGCTGAACTCTTGGCCCTCCTTGGCGAGTTGCTCGCCGGTCTCGGTCGTCCGCACCGCCCACGGGTTCAATAGCAGCATCGGCCGCTCGAGCATGTTGCCGGGGTACTTCTTCTGATTGCGGCGGTCGAGCACATAGCGGTACTCGTCGCCGATGTTGCGGCCCGTCAGGTAGACCGAGTTCGCCAACAGCGGCGACATCCCTTCCGGTTCGACATCGCGAATCGCGGCGAAGCGGCCGTAGGCGTTGAAGGCCGGCTGGTACCGCGTGGCGAAGATGTGCACGCGCGCGAACTTCGACGCGTCCCGCAATTGCACCGTCAAATTCTTGTCGTTCACGGCGATCGATTCGATCTGCACCGGCTTCAATCCGGCGACTTGCAACTGGCGGACTTTGCCCAGCAGGTAGCCGTCTTGCTCGACGGCGTCGGCGACGCGGATGCGGATCTTCTCGCCCGTGCGCTTCAGCCAAAGGTCGTAGTCCCCGGCCGCAAGGCCTTTGATCTCGATGCGGCCCTGCGCGATGGCGAGCGATTCGAACTTATCAGTGCGTATGTTGGCGCCGACGACTTCGAACAGGGCCAGTTCCTCGGGGGTCGGTTTGCCCGCACTGCCCATGTAGGGCAGCGCTACCGGCTCACCAACCTTGGCGTGGACGAGCTGGCGATAGGTGTGGCGATCTTCGGTCAAATCCCAACGGCGGTCGACGCCGTCCGGCCCGCGCGCGGTGATCCACGTGATGTCGGCGAGTGCGCCCAGCAGCACGCGTCCTTGGGCATCCGTCTTCAAGCTGGCGTGGACCGCATCTTTGAATTCGCGGTGCTTGATCGTCACGTAGACCGGTCGGTCGGCCTTGGCTTCGCCGGTGCGGCCCAGCAGTTCCAAAACGTAGTTCGCGCCGAACTTGGCGAAGTGGAGTTCCTCCACGCGCTCGGTCTTATCGATGGCGTTGACGGCGAAGGTCTGCGTCGCCACGAGGTCGGTCGTCTTGCCGGTGCTCAGCACTTTCACCTTCGCGTTGAGGGTGACCGTCAGCGAACTCAAGCGCGGCGGCACGCGGAAGTCGTGGGTCGATTCGCGATCTTCGAACAGGGCGAAGTTCGGGATTTCCATCGACGTCGGCACGTTGTCGTGATCGATGGAGGTGATCCGCAGGCGGACGTCGTCGAGCAACTTCAGCGACACCGGTTTCCCGTTGAGCGTGAGGCCGGGGCGGACGAAGAGGGACGCAATCCGCTGGCTCAGCAGCGCTTCGCGATCGACGTGGATGCCGGCGCTCAGGCGGAACGCTTCGGGCTGATGTTGCAGGTAATCGAGGCAGCTGAAATCGCCGTGGCTGAGGACGATGGGCTTGCGGCCGGGGGCCGTGCTGAACGGCACGAAGATCGAGCCGTCTTTCTCGGCGGCGTATTCTTGCCCGCCGAGCCAGACCGTCGCGTTCGGCACCGGCTTGTTGGTTTCGTCAATGACGCGGACGATTTGCCCCGCCGTGCCCGTCGTCACGATCGGCCGGATGCGACCTTTGCGAATCAGCGCCCGGCTGCTCTTGCCGCCGCCGATGAGGTCGATGACGTACACGCCCGGTTGGTTCTTCT
>JAYSYN010000318.1:0-26422 GCA_043727575.1 Fimbriiglobus sp. | reverse complement strand
CGGTCGATGTGCAATGTTCGTGGCCGGGTGTCGGAGCGCCTTTCGACTTGGAGTCGGGCATTCGAGAATTCTTGGCCGAGGGATTCACGACTCGATTCCAATTTGCCGTGGCCGCGGGTTGGACGCGCGAGTCGGCTGAAGCTTGGCTCGCCGAACACTTCGCCCACCAACCCGCCCCGCGCGCGGCCCGGCTCTGCTGTTGAAATGGGACGGGAAATCACTTCTCGGACTTCGCCGCCCGCTTCATGGTGAAGCAATGCTGCTTGTCTTGGGTTTTGAATTCCTTCGGGGCGTCACCGCCGGGGAGGGCGTAGCAGATGCGCACGGTATCGTCCTTCATCTCGATGATGCCGACCGCTTTCTCGCCTTTCTTGGGTGAGGTGCTCGTCATCGAAATGGTGAACGGCGTGGTCGTTTTGTCGATCGTGAACGTGGAACCGAAAAACTCTTTTTTGTCTTTGTCTGTGCCGAGCACTTTGTCGCCATCGAATACGATGATCGACCCCTTCAGCGAGTCGGCGGGGACTTCCTTGCCGTTTTTTTCACCGGCTACGATGGTGTAGGTGCCGTCGAGTTTACTTTTGGCCGGTTCGTCGGCCGAGGCGTAGCCGTACACGGCGGTCAGGGCGAGCGCGGCGACGCGGACTTGCAGATTCACGGTGAAACTCCCGATGGGGTGAAGGCGAGCGCCGGCGCAGTCGCGCCGAGGGGAACATTCGCCATCGAAAACCCGATGACGCAAGCGGTATGCCGGTCACTCGACCTGTTTCAAGTCGGCGACCGAAGGTCCGTGCAGGCAAGTACCGGTGGCGCTGAAGCGCGAGCCGTGGCACGGGCAGTCCCACGTCGATTCGCCGGCGTTCCAGCGGACGATCGCCCCCATATGGGGGCACACGGCGGACAGGGTCGTGCGGTGGCCGTGCTCGTCGTTGTACACCGCGAGTTTCGTCAATCCGCTACGGACGACGGCCCCGTGGCCTTTCGGGATATCGTCGGCGCTCGCGACGTCGCCGCCCGTGATCCAGTCGGTGAATTGCGTGGCCATGTTCAAATTTTCGCCGAGCAAGGTGCGCAACGCCCCCGGCATCAGGCGCGACGGCGAGTAGACCGAGGCCCAGTCGTTCACACGGTCCACCGCAAGGTCGGCGACCAACTTCGCCCCGAGGGTGCCGTGGGTCATGCCCATTCCCGAATCGCCGGTAATGATGTAGACGTGCGGACCGTTCCACGGGGCCGGTCCGATCAATCCGAGGCCGTCGGGCGTCTCGAAGACTTGGCCGGACCAGTGCCGGCGCACGGGACCCATGGCCGGGTAATGCGCTTTCGCCCACACCGCCAATCGATCCCAGCGTTCCGGCTGATCCGCGGCCTGCCCGGTCTTGTGATCTTCGCCGCCGACGATCAGATACTGGAAAGCGTCGGCCGGGCCGGCCGGGGCGAAGCGGACGTAGTGGTACGGATCTTCCGTGTCCCAATAGAGAGCCGGAGCGGTCAAATTCTTCGGGATCTCGGCCGCGATTACGTAAGTGATGTACGCGGCCACTTTACTGTGCAGCGTCGTGCCGGCTTCGAAGGGGTTGTTGGTCGCGATGACGACCGACCGGGCGGTGATGGTGTCGCCGTGCGTGGTGGTCACTTCGCACGGTTCGCCGCCTCGGATTTTTTCGACGACCGTGCGGGTGTAGATTTCCCCGCCCCGCGCGCGGATCGCGCGGGCCAGCCCGGCCATGTATTTGACGGGATGAAACTGCCCGTGGTCGGGGAAACGCAGGGCGTCCACCGGCCCGGGCCCCGCGAAGCTCACCTTGCAACGGGCGTGGGGCAACCCGAGCCGGGCCAGGGTTTTCGCTTCGTCGTCCAAAATTTCGGCCCCGCCCGCACCGGCGAACAGGTACCCGTCGACCCGTTGGAAATCGCAGTCGATCGATTCGGCCCGGGCGATTTCTCCGATGAGATCGATGGCGGCGCGATGGCTCGCGGCGGCGACTTTGGCCACATCGTCCCCGCGGACGGAGGCGAGGTGGGTGAAGTGATCGTCGGGATACCACGCGAGCTGGGCCGTGGTGTATTCCGATTCCCCGGAGGCGATCTCCGGCTTCGCATCGACGACGACGACCGACTTCCCGGCTTTGGCCAGCAGGTATGCGGAGGTCAGGCCGGCGATCCCCGCGCCGACGACGCAGACATCGGAAGAAACACTGCGGGGCAAGCGGGGCGTTGGGGAATTCGGTTTGGCTTCGGACCACAGCGATTCGGTTTTGGCGTCCACGGGTCGGCTCCGGTTGGGAATGTGCCGAACCGTTTGAGCAAATCGAATGCCGGGGATGTCACCATCCCGTCGCGACGCCGTCTTTGCGGCTTTCGGTGCCGCCGCGGAGCACGCCGGTTTTCGGGTCGATCAAGATGCCTTGGTAACCCCCGCTATTCGTCTTCGTACGCTTCACGACGTGCCCGCGCGCTTCCAATTCTTTCACGACGCTGTCGGGGATGCCGAGTTCGGCGAGGACTGTGCCGCCTCGCTCCGCTTCGGGTTTGCCCGTCGGCGTTGCGCTGCCGACGTGATCGAGGCGCGGTGCGTCCCCGGCCGCTTGCACGCCCATGCCGAAATCGAGGAGATTCACGAGCAACTGCACGTGCCCTTGCGGTTGCATGTCGCCGCCCATGACGCCGAAGGTAAAAAAGGGCGCGTCGTCTTTCGTGACCATCGCGGGGATGATGGTGTGGAAGGGCCGCTTGCCCGGCTCGAGTTTGTTGGCGTGCCCCGGGTCGAGCGAAAAGAGGCAACCGCGGTTTTGCAACCCGAAGCCGGTGCCGGGGGCCGATAGTCCCGAGCCGAAGCCCATGTAGTTCGATTGGATCAGCGACACGCAGTTGCGGTCCTTGTCCACGACCGTCAGGTAGATCGTGTCGGCCTTGCCGACGAGCGCATCTCCGGCATGGACCCCGACGCCGGCCTTTTTCGGGTCGATGAGCTTGGCCCGTTCCGCCGCGTACTTCTTTGAGATCAACCGTTCGGTCGGCACATCGGCGAACCTCGGGTCGGTGTAATATTTCGCCCGGTCGGCGAAGGCCAGCTTCTTCGCCTCGACCAAGAGGTGCCAATACTCGGGCGAATTCGGCCCCATCGCTTTGATGTCGTGCGGTTCGAGCAGATTCAGTATTTGCAGCGCCGCGATCCCTTGCCCCGGCGGCGGGAGTTCCCAAACGTCGTAGCCGCGGTAGTTCGTTTTCACCGGGTCGAGCCATTCGGCTTTGTAGTCGGCGAGGTCGGACCTCGCGAACAACCCGCCCTCGGCATCGGAGAGTTTGACGATGGCTTCGGCGATGTCGCCGGTGTAGAAGCCGTCGCGCCCCTTCTCGGCGATCCGTTTCAGACTCTTCGCCAAGTGCGGATTCTTGAACAGCTCGCCGGCGTGCGGCGCACGGCCGTCGATCAAGAAGGTTCCTCTCATGCCGGGGTCTTTGGCCAGCAACTTCTCGCTCGCCTTCCAGTAGCCCGCGATCACTTCGGTGACCGGGTAACCCGCTTCGGAGTAGCGGATGGTCGGAGCCAACAACTCTGGGAAGGTCTTCGTGCCGAACTTCCGCCGCAGTTGATCCCAGCCATCGACACAACCGGGGACGGACCACGACAGCGCCCCGCGCTCCGGGATGGAGCCGAGCTTTTTGTCGGCGAAGTATTTCAGCGTCGCCCGCTTCGGCGCGGGGCCGCTGGCATTCAACCCGTACAGTTTCTTGGTTTTGGCATCGTAGACGATGGCGAACAGATCGCCGCCGATCCCGCAGCTCGTCGGTTCCATCAGCCCCATGGCGGCGCTGGTCGCGATGGCCGCATCGACCGCGTTGCCGCCGCTTTTCAAAATGTCCAAGCCCATTTGCGCCGCCAGCGGCTGGGACGTGCAGACCATTCCGTTGACCGCGACCGTCTCCGATCGGTGCGCCTGCCCCGCCTGCGGTGTCGGCCGATCCGCCGCCGGGGCGCCGGTGAGAAACAACAAGACGAGGCCGAGGGTCAAGCTGGAACGCATGGGGCGACTCGCGGGACGAATGAGTTACAGAAAATTGTAGCTCGGCGAGCCGGGTCCGTCAGGGGTTGGGTTAGAACGATTCACCCGGCCACTGGCGGAGCACAGCTCGCCAGGGGTCAATCCTTTTTCCTTGCTCCCGCGACGATGTTGGTATAAACTGGCATAGCGGAATCGGAAAGTTTACTCCCGCCTAACTCATCGCCCACCGAGCCGAGCCATGACCCGTTCCCGCCGCGAGTTCCTCCGCGATTTGGGCGTCGGCGCCGCCGCAGTCCCCTTCGTGCTGAACCTGCCCAGCCTCGGCTTCGCCAACCAGACGGCGCGGAAACAGCGGCTCATCGTGATGTTCAGCCCGAACGGCATCGTGCCGAAAACTTTCTGGCCCGACGAGCAAGGCGACAAGTTCACCCTCAAAGAGAGCATGAAGCCGCTCGAACCCTTCCAGAAGCAGACGCTGATTCTGCGCGGCGTCGGCGACAAAGTCCGCGGCGACGGCGACAGCCACATGCGCGGCATCGGCTGCTTGCTGACGGGCATCGAACTCTTCCCCGGGAACATTCAGGGCGGGTCGGACACCCCGGCCGGGTGGGCCAGCGGGCACTCCATCGACCAAGAAATCAAGAACTTCCTCCAAAAGAACGAAGCGACGCGGACGCGCTTCGGCTCGCTCGAACTCGGCGTGCTGGTGCCCGAACGGGCCGACACTTGGACCCGCATGAGCTACAGCGCGGCGAACAAGCCGATCACGCCGATCAACGACCCGTACCAGGTGTTCAACAAGCTCTACGGGAAGTCGAAGGACCGCGAAGCCCTGCGGAGCATTTTGGACGACGTGCAGGCCGATCTGAAGAAAGTCAGCGGCGCCGTCAGCACCGAAGACAAGAAACTGCTCGACGAGCACGCCAACTTCGTCCGCGAGATGGAACTGGAATTGAAAGCCTCCGCCGCGGCCAAGGATATGGGCCACAAACTGCCGGAACTCGAAGCGGGCGTGAAGGCGCAAAACGACAGCATCCCCAAGCTGTCCAAGATGCAGATCGACCTGCTCGTGAACAGCTTCGCCGGCGACTTCGCCCGCGTGGCGACCCTGCAATACACGAACTCCGTCGGCGGGGCGAAGATGAAGTGGATCGGCGTCGACGAAGGCCACCACGAACTCAGCCACGAGCCGGATAGCAACGAGAAAGCCCAAGAGAAGCTGACGAAAATCAACAAGTGGTTCTGCGAACAGATGGCGTACTTGGCCAAGAAGTTGTCGGACACCCCCGAACCGGGCGGCGGCGGCAGCCTGCTCGACAACACGACCATCGTGTGGACGAACGAACTCGGGCAGGGGAACTCGCACACGCTCGACAACATCCCATTCGTGCTCGTCGGCGGCGGCTTGAACTTCAAGATGGGCCAGTCGATCAAACACGCCAAAGGCGTTCCGCACAACCGGTTGCTGCTGAGCTTGGCCCACGGCTTCGGGCACAACATCAAGACGTTCGGGAACAAGGATTTCTGCGGAGCCGGGCCGCTGGCGTTGAGCTAGGTTCGGTGTTCGGGATTAAACAGTAATCAGCGATCAGCCAGAAAGACGGCTGCACTTGTGCCGGTTGTTCACCCCCCGCTAGACTCCGGGGATGAACTCCATTCTCCGCATTGCCTTCCGGCTCATCTTCGGCGTCTGTTTGTTGATCCTCGTGGGTATCTCCGCGTACCAGCAATACGAGAAATGCACCAAGCTCAGCCGGCTGGGCACGCAGACCAAGACGGCCTTCCTGCGCTGGCGGACGCAAATCCTCGGCGACGAAACCCCCGGTCGCGGGCCGATGCCCGGTCTTAAAAAGGGGGACGATGTCTACCGACTTTACAACTACCCGAACCCGCCGATTCTCGCGCTGACGCTCTGGCCCCTCGCCGAACTCCCGGCGGTGTGGGGGGCCATGATTTGGTTCTTTTTAAAGATCGGGATGGTCCCGTTCGCGCTGCTCTGGGCCTTCCGGCTCTGCGGGCCGATGCCCGACTGGGCGAAGCTGCTGGCGATCATCTTCAGCCTGCACCCGCTGCTGGGCGACCTTGCGCACGGCAACGTTAACATCTACATCGCGTTTTTGTGCCTCGGCGCGCTCGAACTCTACCGCCGGGGGTGGGACGTTCTGGCGGGGGTCGCGCTGGCGTTGGCCATCGCTTGCAAGATCACACCGGCGTTGTTCGTCCCGTATTTCGGCTGGAAACTGACGGCCTCGGCGATCACCGCGTTCCGGCAGAAGCGAAGCGTTCCACGGGCCGCGTGGAATGCGGGCGGGAAGATCCTGCTCGGCTGCACTGTCGGTCTGGGTTTGTGGTTCGTCGCGGTGCCGGGGGCGATTCTGGGTTGGCAGCACAACCTCGTTTTGCTCGACAGTTGGTACGAAGTGATGGCGAAGCCGTTTTTGGTCGACGGGACGATCACGGGCGAACACGCGAATCAGTCGATCCCCGGCGTGGTGGTGCGGCTATTCACGGATCAGCCCTCGAGCACCAAATGGGACGAAGATGACAAGCCGATCCCGGGCGCGTATCAGTACCACACGATCGCGGACCTCGGCCCGGCGAACACACGCTGGCTGATCCGCGGTTGCCAGGCGATTTGGGTCGCCGCGCTGTTGTGGCTCGGTTGGGTCGATGCCGCGAAGCGGGTGAATCGCACGGGGATTCCCTTCGCCGCCGAGTGCGCGTACGTCCTCCTCGGCATGCTGCTCCTCAGCGAACGGACGTGGAAGCACCACGCCACGACGCTGGTCCTGCCCTTCGCGGTGCTCTTCGCATTCGTCGCGGCCGGCGGACTTTCGCGCCGCTGGCGGAACGGCTTCCTCGTACTGTTCGGCGCCGTTTTGCTGCTGGAAATCGTTCCGAGCCTCGGCACATCCCATTTCCAAGACACCTGCCTTGCCTATGGCACACACACAGCCTTGTTCCTGCTGCTGATCGCGGGGATCGCGGTCGTGATGGGCCAACGCCGCACCGATCCGAAGACTGACCGCTGAGCAACTGATCGCTGAAAGCTGTCTTTGAACTGAACATCTTTCTGCGGCCAATGGTCAATTGAATGCAAAAGCCGTGCGCCACAGGGCGAATGTGTGTTTCAGGACCGCGCGCTTCGATTGGAACGCGGTCTCGGCCTCCGCGACGGTCGATTCGATGAAACGCACGGTACTCCCCGGTCGCAACTGGCCGAGGGTGTCGAGGTCGGCCCGGATAACGTAGGCGATTTTCGGGTAGCCGCCGATGGTCTGCCCATCGACACCGAGAATCACCGGCAGGCCATCGTTGGTGATTTGCACGGCCCCGGGCGCCACCGGTTCGGACGCCAGTTCGCGCGGCGGGCGAATCAGGAGATCTCCGAGCAACCGCAGTCCCATGCGATTGCTCGCGGTGGAGACGCTATAGGTCCGGTCCAAGAATGGCGAATCGGGGAACCAGCTTCGCTGCGAACCGGGGAGGACGCGGAGTACCGTCGAATCCGAATCGACTTTCCCCACGCCCCAACGCGGTTTCAAATTCGACGCCGCGCACTCTAGTGCATCCCCGCCGCGGATCGGTTCGAACGCGGAGTTGCTTCCCAAAAGCTCCGGAGCCACGAATCCGCCGACGACGCACAAATACGCCCGGCACCCCGTCGGCGTGCCGCGGATTTTCAGAAGATCGCCCGCAACAAGGTTGAAGGTTTGCCCGATCATCCACGATCCGGGCAATTGAAACGGAGCCCCGAAAACGACCCCGGCGACGGGCGCGGTCGCTTGCAGCGTCGGTCCGAGCAGTGTGATCTCGAGGGCGAGGGCCTCGGCCGGATTTCCGAGCAGAGCGTTACCGAGTGCGCAAGCAGTCGAATCGGCCGGACCGCCGACGGGGACGCCGAGGTGGCGGGTCCCCGGACGCGGTCGGCCGACCAACAGCGAATACAATCCCGGTTCGAGAACGCGCAGACTCATCCCCCCGTTTTAGGGCGATTCCCATGAACACGCTCAGCCACTTCGACGACGCCGGCGCCAGCCGGATGGTGGACGTCGGCGAGAAACCCCCGACGCAGCGCGTCGCCGTGGCGTCCGGGCTCGTGCGCATGGAGCCCGCGACGCTCGATTTGATCTTGAATCGGGCCATTGCAAAGGGGAATGTTTTCGAGGTCGCCCGGCTCGCGGGGATCATGGCCGCGAAGAAAACTTGGGATTTGATCCCGCTGTGCCACCCGTTGGCGTTGAACTCGGTCGAACTCGATTTTCAGGCGCGGCCGCCCGATTCGGTGCGGATCGTCGCCACGGTGCGGGTTTTCGGCCGGACGGGTGTTGAAATGGAAGCCCTGACTGCGGTTAGTGTCGCAGGCCTGACCGTGTACGACATGTGCAAGGCCGTCGACAGAAGCATGAGCCTAGACGCGATCCGGCTCGACCAGAAAACGGGCGGTCAACGCGGCGATTATACCCGCGCCGACAACCCGGAATAATCGGAGCTATCCATGACCGCCACCATCCCCGCTCCGGAAGTTTACACGCCTTTGACCGCACCGAGCTTCCCACGCCCCGCGCCCAGCCCCTTCACCCCGGTCCTCGCGGATATCGTCGAGTCGGACAGGATTTTCGCCGATACGCTGGCCAACCACCGTTCACCGGTCGCCCCGATGATCCGGCACCTCCGGCACTACCGGGGCAAACGACTCCGGCCGGCGCTCGTTTTCCTGAGCGCGAAAGCCTGCGGCTCGGTCGTCCCCGCGCACCATATCCTCGGCGCGGCCGTGGAAATGATCCACACCGCGACGCTCGTCCACGACGACGTCCTCGATGAAGCCGACACACGCCGGCACAATGCCAGCTTCAACGCCGAGTGGGGGAACAAGGTCAGCATCCTGTTCGGCGATATGCTCTTCACCCACGCGTTTCACCTGACCAGCACCGTCGACGGCCGGGCGTGCCAGCTCATCGGCGCGGCGACGAACAAAGTCTGCGCGGGGGAACTTTTGCAAACCCGCGAGCGCGGCAATTGGCACCTGACCGAAGCCGAGTACTTCGCCATGATCGACGGCAAAACGGCGGCGCTCACCGAGGTGTCAACCCGCCTCGGGGCACTGTACGCCGGGGCGTCGGCCGAAGTCGCCGAGCGACTCGCGACCTACGGGCGCAGCTTGGGGATCGCGTTCCAAATCGCCGACGACCTGCTCGACCTCACCGGCGAAGAAGCGAAGGCGGGGAAGACGCTGGGCACAGACTTGGAACAGCAGAAGATGACCCTGCCGTTGATCCACGCGTTGAACACGCTGCCGACGGCGGAAGCCAACGAATTCCGGGCGCTGTTGCAAAACCCCGGCCCGCAGCAGCGAACGGCGGTTACGGATACCCTGATCCGCTCGGGGTCGTTACAATACGCCAAGCGGTCGGCCGAGGAGCACGCCCGCACCGCGCGGGCCTGTTTGGAAGGATTGCCGAAGTCCGAATGCCGGGCGATCCTCGAGCAACTGACCGAGTGGTCGATCCGGCGGGAAAAATAGCGGATTGGCTTCGGACGTGCGTGGTGCCACGCCGATAAACACTGGAATTCCGCGAACGGTGTCGGACCGCAACATGAACTCGCAATCGGTACTTCTCGTCGACGCCCCCGCTGCGGTCCGGCCCAAACTGATCCCGATGTACGCCGCGATCTTGGCGGTGTTCCACCTGTTGATCCCGCTCGCGTTTTTCGAGCCGTTCTTCACGTGGTATTTCCCGATCTACCTGATCGTCGGCAACGCCATCTTCGGCTCCATCGGTATCAACCTCGCCTACCACCGTTTGTTGACGCACCGGTCGGTGACCTTCCCGCGTTGGCTCGAACGGATCTTCGTCCTCTGCGGGGTCTGCAGCCTCGAAGGACCGCCGTTCAAATGGGTCTGCACGCACCGCATCCACCACCAAAAGAGCGACGCCGAGGGGGACCCGCACAGCCCCGTCGACAATTTCTACTGGGGCCACATGCAGTGGATCTACACCCACGATCCGCGCATGGACGGCTTCGACACCTACGCCAAATACATTCCGGATTTGTTCCGCGACCGATTCTTGAAGCGTTTGCACCAACGCGGCCGTTGGTGGAAATACTACCTCGCCCACCTCGGGTTGTTGCTCGGCGCAGCGGCGGGCGTCGGTTACACAGTCGGCGGCGTCGACGGCCTGATCACGGGCCTCGCGCAAATGTTCGCCTGGGGCATCGTCATGCGGACCGTCTACGTCTGGCACATCACCTGGTTCGTCAACAGCGCCGCCCACCGGTGGGGCTATCAGAATTACACCACCGGCGACCGCAGCCGCAACACCTGGTGGGTCGCCCTGCTGACCAACGGCGAAGGCTGGCACAACAACCACCACGCCGCCCCGCGCGCCGCCAGCCACGGCCATCGCTGGTGGGAAATCGACCTGACCTACACTTTCATCTGGGCGCTGGCCAAAGTCGGGCTCGCGAAGAACGTAGTACCGGTGATCGTGCCGAAAGTGCGGTTACTCCCCGACGCGAGTTTGCCGAAACCCCCGGTCGACGAGTATTCGTCGGTGGGGTAAACCCAAGCGTACTCCGCGCGCCCTTTCCGATTCGCCCCCGCCCGCTATACTCCTAGTTCGCACGAATCGGTTCGCCCGGTTCGCTGCCGCTCGAGGTACCCAACTCCTTACGGAGTTCGGTTCGCCCGGGCCGTGTCGGAATCGGGGCGCCAAGTGGAGCGGTTCGCCCGCCTCCCCCCTTGCATTCCACAACCGCGTTGAAGGAGGCCGCCATGGCCCATCGGAACAAGACGAACAAGAGCGTCAAGAAGCGAATCCGCGTGACGGGCACCGGCAAACTGAAGTATTCCAAGTGCGGCAAGCGCCACTTGAACGCCCACTTCACGGCCAAGCGCCGCCGGCAACTCCGCAACGCGGGCGTCATCACCAGCGTCATCGTGAAGAAGTATCTCATCGCGATGAACGAGCAGTAAACGCGCCCCGCATTCGTTTCTTGACACACTCACCGATTCAACACGGGATACACGACCATGGTTCGCGCAGGCAGTGGCAAGACCACCATGCAACGGCGGAAGCGGATCCGCAAACTCACCAAGGGTTTCCGCCTCAGCCGCCACAATTTGTACCGCCAATCGCTGACGACGCTGCTCCGGGCGCGGGCCTTCGCCTTCCGCGATCGCCGCGTCAAGAAGCGCATGTTCCGCCGGCTCTGGATCATCCGCGTCAACGCGGCCTGCCGCGCCCGCGGCCTCCGCTACAGCGAATTCATCGCCGGGCTGCAGCGATCGTTCATCGCCCTCGACCGCAAGTCGCTGTCCGAGATCGCCATCCACGACCCGGCCACCTTCGACAAAATCGTCGAGATCGCTCGGGCGAACCTGCCGCCGGCGTTGGCCGAGCAGCACGCGATCAAAGCCAAAAAAGCCGCCGCGGCGAAGTGACCGCAATCTCTCGGTGCGAGAAGCTGGCCCCAGTGGCCGGCTTCTTCGTTTCCCCCCGCCCGCACAATCGTTGAAGTGTCGCCAACTTCGCGGCCGATGATTCTTCCAACTTGTATGGGAAGCATCCGCCATGACTCGCTTTTTGCATGGGATGATCCGGGCCATCGCGGAGTCGTTCGTCTTCCCCGGCCCCGTGTACGAAATCGGTTCGTTGCAAGTCGACGACCAAGCCGATTTGATCAATTTGCGGCACCTCTTCGCGGGCCAAGAATACCTCGGGATCGATTTCCGGGCCGGCCCCGGCGTCGATCTCGTCGCGAATGTCGAGAGTCTGCCATTCCCGGATGCGTCCGTCGGCACGGTATTGGCCCTGAGCACCTTCGAGCACGTCCAGCACTTCTGGAAGGGCTTCGACGAAGTCTACCGGGTGCTCCGGCCCGACGGCGTCCTCGTGGTCTGCTGCCCGTTCTATTTCCACGTCCACGGCTACCCGAGCGATTACTGGCGCTTCACCAACTACGCCCTCGACATGCTTTTGGAACGCTACCCGCACCGCATCTCGGGCCGGCATGGCCCGGAGCGCAGGCCGATCAACGTCTGGGCCATCGCCTGGCGCGAAGACGCGATCCCGCCGACCGAGGAGCAATTCCAAAAGTACCAAACGCTGCTGAATTTGTACGCCCGCGAACGCCTGGCGCGCGGTCGGCGCATCGCCTACGGGATCGGCCGCGTCCTCTGCGGCCGCCGGCCCTTCGCGCCGTATTTGGATCGCAACCGCTGGAAGACGGAATGGACCCGGCCGGCTTGATTCACCGCAGCAATCGCACCGCTTTCACGACGTACTGAATCGCGCTCCCGACGGTCGCCGCCAGCATCGCGCCGATGAACGTCAGGTACGCGACTTCCCACGCCCGACGGTCGTCGTAAGCGATTTGGTATTCGAACTTCTTGTAGATCAGCGCCGCGAACAGCGCGGCGAATTGCAGCACCGTCTTCAGCTTGCCGAACCAGTCGGCGCCGAACTTCTGCCCCGTCGCCTCGACCATTCCGCGCACCGCCGTCACGATCAGTTCGCGCGCGATCACGACCGTCACAATCCACGGCTCGACCGAGAGCCCCCGCACCGGGATGAGGAAGATGAACGCCCCGCAGACGAGAACCTTGTCGGTGAGGGGATCGAGCGCCCGACCGACGGCCGTGCCGCAGCGGAACCGCCGTGCCCACCAGCCGTCGAGCCAGTCGGTGAGTACGGCGACGGCGAGGAGGAGCGCGGCCCCGCTCCAGCGGTCGAAAGCGATCCCGAGGAACATCGCGGCCGCGAGCGGCAGGCGACTAAGCGAGAGTAGGTTGGGGATGTTGGAAAACATACGGGTGTCGGGTACCGGGTATGGGGTATCGGGTTTCGGAAGAAGGGTTTGGCGATACCCGATACCCATACCCGATTTCATTCGTACGCGATGGCGTCCGGGATGCGCGTCTTCACCGCGCGGAGTGCCGGGAGTAACCCAGCGAGCGTCGCCACGACCATCGCGCCGCCGCCGATGGTGAAGGCTTGTTTCCACGGCAAGATCACATCGAACACGAAGCCCGATTCTTCGAAGAGGACCACGCGGACGACGTACCATTCCAGCGGCACGCCGATGAAGAAGCCCAAGAGCGTGCCGAAGAGTCCCATCAACACCGCTTCGTAAAGTACGGTGCGGATCACCTGCGACGGCGTCGCGCCGACGGCGAGCAACAGCCCGAGTTCGCGCTTGCGTTGCAGCACGGAAATCAACAGCGACGTGACGACGCCGAGCGCCGCGACCAAGCCGACGACGACCTGCTGCAGATGGACGAGCTTGTAGACGCGCTCGATGACGTCGCCGAGGATCTTGCGGATCGCACCGCGGTCGGCCGTGATGTAGCCTTTGTCCGAAGCGAAAGCGCTCACGCGGGCTTTGGCCGCATCGCGCGCCTCGGGGCTACTGCGCGTCACGAAGACGTGGGCGATGTCGATCTGGTTGTCGCGGAACAGCCGGGCGTAGACCGCGCGGTCCATGAACAGCGTCCCTTGGCTCCAAGAGTAATCTTGGACTTGATCGAGCACGACCAGTTTCACGGGGCCGTTCGGGGAGTTCAGCGCGATGGTGTCGCCCGCTTTCACCTTGTGCCGCACGGCGAAGTTATCGGAGATCACGACGCCGTCGCGGTTCGGCAGTTTGCGGAGTTTGTCGAGCTGCGGCAGGCCGTTCTCCGCGCGGGCTTGGCTGGGGTCGATGAACGCATCCATGTCGATGGCGGTCAGAAATACGTAGGTTCCGTTGTACTCCGGCCGGACGTAGCGGATGCCGGCGACCGATTGCACCCCCTCGACGGACTTCAATTCGCGCAGCACTTCCGGATCGCAGGGGCACTGCGACGCGATGGCGTCAGAAACATCCCCGGCCGCGAGCAGTTGGTCGGCTTGGATAATTTCGTCGAGCCACTTGGTGATCGGTTCCTCGTTGCTGCGGCCGACGCCGGCGGTTTGAATCATCACGGCGACGCCCGCGGCGAGGGCGCCGATCACCAAGCCGGTGCGACCGGGCGAGCGGATGAGGTTGTCGGCGGCGAGACGGGCTTCGATAGGCAGCACTTGTCGGAGGAACGGTTGGACAAACTTCACCAGGATTCCGACCAAAATTGGTGCGGCCAGTAGCATCCCCACCAAGGCGAAGACCATGCCGCCGAAGGCGCCGATGCGCGGCGGGAGTTCGTGTCGGCTCAGGACCATCGCCACGCCCGCCGCGACGAAGGTCATGCAGACGATTCGGTGCGCGGCCCGCCACGCCCCGCCGACGCCACCGGGGACGCGCCGCACGGCATCGGCCGGATCTTGGTAAGCGGCTTGCAACGAGGGCACGAGCGCGGCGAACACGGCCGTGCCCACACCGGCGGCGAACGCGAGCAACAGAGTCGCGGGGTTCGGCATCGACAGCGGCACCTCCCCGCCCACGGTCATGCGGGCGAGGTCGTTGCGGATCAAATGTAGGGCGATTTGCGAGAGGATGTATCCGAGAGGAATGCCGAGTAGCGAGCCGACGAATCCGAGGAGGAACGCGGCGATGGCGAACATCAGGATGATCTGCACCCGCGTGGCGCCGATGGAGCGCAAGATACCGATGTCGTGCCGGCGCTCGGCGACGGTGACGGCGAGCGAGTTGTAGACGAGAAACAACCCGACCACCATGGCCCCGATGGAGCAGAGGGTGAAGCCGAGTTGGATCCCGCCGATGATGTCTTGGGTGTTTTGGTCCTGATCTTTGGGTGTGCGGACGCTCGCGCGCTCGCCGACGATTGCTTCGAGATTCGCTTGCACGGCGGCGCGGTCGGCACCGGGCTTCAACAGGATGTCGATACGGTTGACGCGGGGCGGATGGTGTTCGTCCCACGCGTCCGGGCTCGCGCTGGCGCCGACGATCGCGGCCACTTCGGGCGTCGGGTTTGGCCGGAGGAACTTGGCGGCTTGGATGATCTCCATGCCGACGACGTTCGGCCCCAAGGCTTTGAGCGGGGAATCGTCGCCGCACTCGAGGATGCCGACCGGCTGGCAATCGAGCGTGCGACTGCCGTAGCGCAGCACGAACGGCTCGTCCTTCGTTTTTTTCCGCGCGATCCATTCGTCGTACAGCGGCCGGCTGATGACGATCCGGTGGGTGGCGAACGCCGCCGCCAGCATATTGAACTCGCCCTTGGCGATGCTGATTTTGAGCGGGTTCGCCCCAGAGACGGCGTCGACCACATCGCCGCCGACGAGTTGGTGCTTGGCGATTTCGGCGCCGATCAGGACGGTGGCGCGGTTGTCTTGGCCCGGTAGATAAACTCGGTCCACGACGATGGGTTGGACGCTCTCGACGCCATCGAGATGCGCGGCTCGCACTTCGTCGGCAATGGGGCGGTTCACGCCGAGTTCGCCGTTGGTGATGTACAAATCGCCGATGCCCAGCGGCGTGGCCGACTGGTTCGCCGCGGTTTCGATGCACTCGTTGAGGATGCGCGTCGACACCAGCGTGGCGACCCCGAGGGAAATGCTCGCGACGATGAGCGCCGAGCGGTCCCAGCGTTGGAGCAAGTAGCGTAGGCTGAGCAGGCGAAAAACCGTATGCATCGTGCACTCCGCGGCGCGGCCGCCGGGTTGAAAGTCGCGCATCCCTGCGGCGACTGCGGAACTCGACTCACGCCATTTGCAACTGCCCGCGGCGGACCAGCTCGTCGACTTCGATCAAGCCGTCGCGGATCTGAACGAGGCGCGTGCCGAACTGCGCCCCGTGCGGGTCGTGCGTGACCATGACGACGGCCCGCCGACCCGGTTCCGGCAAACTCGCCAACAGCGACAAGATTTCCCGGCTCGTTTTGGTGTCGAGGTTCCCCGTCGGCTCATCGCAGAGCACCGCCTCCGGGTCGGCGACCAACGCCCGGGCCACGGCGACGCGCTGCATTTCGCCGCCGGACATTTCTTCGGGGTAGTGCTCGCCCCGGTGCGCCAAGCCGACGCGTTCCAAGCTGGCCAGCGCCTTGGCTACGGCGATCCGCCGGCTCACGCGATCCAGCAGCAACGGTAGCGCGACATTCTCCGCGGCGGTCAGCGTCGGCAGCAGATTGAACGACTGGAACACGAAGCCGATCTTCGTCCGGCGGAGCAACGACCGCTCGCGGTCGGACATGGTCTGCATGTCCCGCCCTTGGAACACGGCCCGGCCGGTGGTCGGCGTATCGAGTGCGCCCATGAGGTGCATCAGGGTCGATTTTCCGGAGCCCGACGGCCCCATGATGGTGACGTACTCGCCGCCCTCGACGGTGAGCGACACCCCGGCCACGGCGGTGACGTTCCGCCGGCCTTGTTCGTACGATTTTGTGACGTTGAGGAGTTCGATCACGGGGCACCTGGGGTTCGGATCCGTCCGGTTTCCTGTTCACTATCGCGTGCGATTCCTTCATGATGTCCACACCAATCGATCATGCCCCATGCCTCGTCACTGAATCGATCCCAAGCGTCGAACTCGGCCTGTTCTTCGGGCGTGAAGCGAATCAGGTTGTCTGAACCGCTATCGGATGCATTATCCATTTTCGGTTCTCCCGCGCGGTGGTTTATTCCAAACGCTCCACAATAAGAAACTGGATAAATACAACCTTGCTGCATCGGTTTGTTTTACCTCAGCCCATGCGGCGAAAGCCTAATCCGCCATGTTAATAATGCCGGTTGCCTCGTCGCGACTAAAGGACCTTGAAAGGTTGTAATCCGCTTCATGGCGGGCCTCCTGCAATCCCGCAACTGCCTTGGCGACTTGGATCAGCTTTTGCGGAAAAAGAAAAGTGCCATCCCAGCGATCCATGATTTTCGGCAATATATTCTCAGCCACACTTTTCGATACTTTGCAAATATCAACGTGGTTGATCGCTCTACTGAAACGATTCGCAAGGTCGGCGTCGTCCCAGATGTAAAGCGAAGTCGCTTCCACAGTCAACAAATGGAACAAACCGTAGTAGGACGCCGATATCGCGCGGCGGAGATTGACCTGCTTCGGTCTTGTTGGATCCAACGCAATCAGCATTCTTGCCTGCGCAAGCAAATCGGTTGACAAACTCATGCCACGGCCTCCTCCCGATAGATGCTTTCCGATTCAGATCGAAATGCGATAAACGGGAAAAGATCCGGAGCTTCTTGGCGGCTGGCCTGACTCAATAGTTCATCGATCATTTCGGCAACGGATTTATAGCGCTCATTGTCATCGGTCACCCCGTCGCGGAGGATGGCCCAAATCCAGAGTCCCGGTTCCCCCGTGTGATCTTCACCGGTTTGAAATCGCAGTTCCACGAGTTCCTCGGGCCAGCCTTCCCCGTGGATCCGAGATTCGATGCCTTTGCCAACGCGAAGCGCTGCCGCATTTCGGTAACGGTCGAATTGGAGTGTGAAAATGATTTCTTCCATGATCGGCTTGGCGCGTTCCGAAAGCCGACCCATCACCCTTTCGATTTTGGCTTTGTCGAGTGCGGATTTTCCTACCGATGCTTGCGCGGAGACTAGCTCACTCACATTTTGAGCTAAAAAATCTGGCGAATCGAGCAGCCGAAACAGTTCCTCACGATAATTTTCCGGGTTGAGAAGATGGCGCAAACTCACAAGGCGAGTGAACTGCTCTACGTGTTGCTCCAGTTGGTCGGCTTTTACTTGTCCTAGAAACATCCAGTCTTCTTTGCGGAAGCCTTGAACACTTCGTTTTTGGAGCCAAACTTCGTTTTCATCAAGGGCTTTTCGAATGTCCTCGCGGGCAATTGCTTTTACGTCAGGTGCGTGGACATACGGTTGCCGCACCCGCGTGGCATTCGCGACGTTCAACCAAAAATCTTCCATCGCCATCGCAGCGGTCCCCCTCCTAGTTAGTCAACTTCCGGTACTTCATCTTCGCCGGCCGGCTGGCCACATCTCCCAATCGCGCGGTGCGTTGTTCTTCGTACACCTGGAAGTTGCCCTCGCACCAGGTCGTTTGGCCGTCGCCTTCAAAGGCCAAAATGTGGGTGGCGATGCGGTCCAAGAACCAGCGGTCGTGGCTGATGACCACGGCGCAGCCGCCGAAGTTGATGAGCGCTTCCTCCAGCGCCCGCAGCGTGTCGACGTCCAAGTCGTTGGTCGGTTCGTCGAGCAGCAGGAGGTTGCCGCCGCTGCGCAACAGCTTCGCCAAGTGGATGCGGTTGCGCTCCCCGCCGGAGCAGTTGCCGACGATCTTCTGCTGGTCCGGCCCCTTGAAGTTGAACCGCGCCACGTACCCCCGGCTGGCGATGCGCTGGTTGCCGAGCATGATGTAGTCGGTGCCGCCCGTGATCTCCTCGAAGATCGTGTTCGTCGCCGTCAACGATTCGCGGCTCTGGTCGACGTAGGCGTAGTTCACCGACTTGCCGACGGTGAGCGTGCCGGCGTCGGGCGTCTCTTGCCCGACGATCATGCGGAATAGCGTCGTCTTCCCGGCCCCGTTCGGCCCGATGACGCCGACGATGCCGCCCTTGGGCAGGTCGAAGGTCAGGTTGTCGAACAGCAGGTTGTCGCCGTAGGCCTTCTTGACGCCTTCGGCGCGGATGACGAGGTCGCCGAGCATCGGGCCGGGGGGAATCTGGATCAGCAGCTCGTCGTCGCGGTCATCCATCGTTTGGGCTTGCAGTTTGTCGATGGCCGCGAGGCGCGCTTTGTTCTTGCCCATGCGGGCGCGCGGGACCATCTTCGACCACTCGATTTCGCGCGTCAGTTGCTTCTGCCGGGCCGATTCTTGCTTCTCTTCGGTCTTCATCCGGCGGACTTTCTGCTCCATCCAACTGGAATAATTCCCCACGAACGGGATCCCGCGTCCGGCGTGGAGTTCCAAAATGTACTCGGCCACATTGTCCAAGAAGTAGCGGTCGTGCGTCACGGCGACGACGGCCCCCTTGTACTGTTTCAGGTGGCGTTCGAGCCAGTAGACGCTCTCGGCATCCAAGTGGTTGGTCGGTTCGTCCAGCAGGAGCAGGTCGTGATTTTGAAGGAGCGTCTTGCACAGGAACACCCGGCGCTTCTCGCCGCCGCTGAGGCGGTCGACGAGCGCATCGGGCGGGGGGAGGCGCATCGAATCCATGGCCAGTTCGAGTTGGCGGTCGAGATTATAAGCGTCGGTCGCGTCGATTTTGTCTTGGACTCGCGCCATCTCGTTTGAAATCTTCTCGAACTCGTCCTCGGAGCAAGTCGCCATCTTCTCGGCCAGTTCGTCCATGCGCGTCGTCAGCGCCCGCGTCGGGGCCACGGCCGCTTCGATGTTTTCCAGCACGGTCGTGCCCGGTTCGAGGTGAGGCTCTTGCGGCACATAACCGATGCTTGCGCCGGCTTCGGGCCAGGCTTCGCCCATGAATTCCTTGTCGTCGCCCGCCATGATGCGCAGCAGCGTCGACTTGCCCGAGCCGTTGCTGCCGAGCACGCCGATCTTGGCCCCCGGGTAAAACGAGAGTTGCACTTCCTTGAGCACTTGGGTCTTGCCGTAGTGCTTCGTCAAGCTGCGGATGTTGAAAATGTAGCGTTCGCCCATGCGACCCTCGGTTGCCGTGCCAGGTGGTAGTTCGGGTATCTTACAGCAAAGGAAATGCCTTCGGCGAGGCCAACTGCGCCGACAGGTTGCGGCGGACTCCCTTTCCCGCGGGCGGGGACGGTCCGATTTCGCAAGCGGCGGACTCCCTTTCCCGCGGGCGGGGACGGTCCGATTTCGCAATATGATTTCGCCGCGATTACCCCCACCCCTCGGCGAAATCATTCCGGATTTCGGGTAGAACCCATGCGCGCCAACGCTTTGCGTCCGATTTCGACGGGTGCGAACACCGCTGAAACCATTTCGGAAGCGGGCCGAGGGCTCCGGATCCCACGGAAGCGGAGCGTCCGGTGCATTCGGTGGCGATGGAGATTGCATCGATCGGGGGGTGTGGTAACATTTTCACTGTTCCCAGCGCCGTCCGGGGCTCGTCATGCGGATTCTTTTCTCGATGCTCCTGTTCGCATCGGCCGGGGCCGCGCTCGGCGCTCGAGTCGGGGTACCGACTGCGCCGCAGATCAAAGACAAACCGAAAACCGACAAGCCGGCGAAACTCCCGCCCTCCCCGGTCGACAAGGTCGAAGGGTACAAGCGCAGAATCATCGAGGGCTTCACGGTGATGCTGAGCGCCGAGTCGGTCGATGCGGAACTCCCGGACGCCGATGTGAAGCCGCTGGACGCGTTGGCCTTCGAATTTCAAACGCTCAAAAAGATCCTGCCCGTCAAAATCTTCGAAGCGATCCAAAAGTTGCCCGTGTGGGTCGACTGGGACGAATACGAACCCCTCGTCAACGGCCGGGATGGCAAAGCGATCGCGACATATTCTTGGAGCTACCTTTACCAGCAGTTGGTCGAAAAGAAGATCGCTTATAAGTCGCGCTGCGTCACAGTCCATTCTTTGAAATTGCTCACCGAAAGCCATCGGCCGAAGGTCGAATATCAATCGCTTTCCTTATTGCGCGGATACGCCGGCGCCATCCACGAGCAAATCTTGGGGACGGACCACGCCGGCATCAAAGCCGGCTACCGCGCGATTATGGAGCGCCGATTGTACGACCGCGCGCAAGTCGTGTGTGCCGGCGAGACGGACTTCTTCGGCGAACTCACGTGCGCTTATTTCGATCAACTGCACCATTACCCCAAAACGCGGGACGAATTGAAAAAACACGACCCGGCGTCGTCGCTCTTGCTCGAATCGATTTGGGGCCACGCGAAGAAAACCGCCAAACTCCCGCCGTCGCCCGCCGCGCCGGTCAAACAGAAAACGCTCGCCGAATCGAGTGCGGCCGAAGGGATCGAACCCGCGTTCGCGGATGTGACGCTCGGAACGACCGTGCACGGGCCGGATTTCAAAACCGACGACGGCAAAGATTGCGCGGTGATCCTCGCGACCTTCGGCGGCGACGAATTGGTGATCCTGGCGAAGTTGACGAAACTGCACGAGGAACTCTCCCCCTACGGAGTCAAAGTCGCGGTCGCGCATTCGCCCGCCGCGGACGCGGAGACCATCAAGAAAAAACTGGACGAGCGCGGCATCGCCTACACCGGTTTGGACAACGCGCTGTTCCCGCAGTACGAGGGCGACCCCCCGACCGGAGTCGCCGGGCCACGCGGCGATCTTCGACGCCGGCGGCCAATGCGTCTTCCGCGGGAGCGGCTACGACGCGACCCCGCACGCCCGCGCCGTCGTGGCCAAGCTGTTGATCGCGAAAGCGATTCCCGGGGACGCGCCGAAGCCGTTGATGCCCTTGCTGGAAGCATTCGCACTAGGATCGCAACCGATTCTGGAGTCCCTCCCGAAAATCGCCGCGGCCGCACAATCCGGCGACCCCGCCGTCGCCGGGGCGGCCAAAGCGCTGGCCACCGCGATGTTGGCGCCGGGCGTGGCCCAACTGGCCGAAGCGCAGAGCCAAGCGAAGACCGACCCGCTCGCGGCGTACTCGGGCATGGAGAAACTCGCGTCGATGTACAAGGGCACTTCGGTCGCGGCGAAAGCCGCCGCCATTTTGGAACCGTTGAAATCGAACCCGGTCGTCGCGAAAGAATTGAAGGCCCGCAAATTGTTCGACCCGATCAAGAAGCTCGATCAATACCTGATGACGCAGCCGGGGAGCCACGCGACCTTGGACGACAAGTTCAACCGGCCGAACAAAGCGACCATCGACCAATTGCTCGCGCTGCACGCGCAGTTGAAGAAAGCCCACCCGATGGCCCGCTGCACGGAAGAATCGATCAAGATCGCGGCGAAGTATTCCCTCGCGGAATGAGGTCCGCACGCCCCCATTAAGATTCTCCCCGCAATCGCTTCCGCACCCGTTCGGCGTAGGCCTCCATCGACAGCGTCCGTTCCAACTCCGCTTGGGCCCGGGCGCCGGTCGCGGCGGCTTCGGCCGGGTGGTCCACGACGTACCGCATCAGTTCCGCGGCGTGATCGAGATCGGGGTCGGCCCAGATCGCTCCTTTGGGATAGGGCGGATGGTCGACCTCCGACGCCCGCCGTTCGTACCGCACGAGGTAACTATTCTCGGCGTTCATGAAGTCGAGGTTCCCCGAATAGCCGGTCGCGATCACCGGTTTGCCCATCAGCATCGTCTCGGCCAAGCCGAGGCCCAATCCCTCCGAGCGGTGCAGCGAGACGTAACAATCGCAGGCGTTCAGCAGGGCCAGCAAATCTTCGCGCGGTAGCACCTCGTTCATCAAGCGCACCCCGGTGGCCTCGCAGCGGGCCTGCAACTCCGCGAACTCGACCGGCAGTTTGGAACCGCGCGACACTTTGATCACCAAGTCGACCGGCTCGTCCGGCCGGAACGCCCGGCGGAAGGCGTCGATCAACCCGTAGGGGTTCTTGCGGCCGGTCGTGCTGAACATGTCGAACGCGAACAGAAAAACGAATCGGCCCGGGTTGAAGCCGAAGAACTCGCGCGGCCGCGGGGCGAACGGCGGCAGCTGCACGCCGGGGAGCATCGTCACCACCGGCACCTTCAAATACTTGCGGAACGTCTCGGCGATGAACCGCGTCGGCGCCCAGACTTCGTCCGGCCACGCCAACAACGGCACGAGGTCGGCCGGCACTTCCTCGAGTTCCCAGTACCAAATGGCGATGCGCTTCACACCCGGTCGGACGTGCAGCCCGACCATCGGGTAGAGTTCGTCCGGGGAGCTGTTCAACCCGGCGACGAAGATGGTCGTGTCGTAGCGCTCGGGGTCGTGACAGCGGTCCGCGGGCCGGCGGCTCACGCGCGGTTGCGCCGGCAGATCGCGCCGGCTCGTCGGGATACCGGCGATCCGCAGGGCTTGCACCAGTCCCAATGCCACCTCTTGCAAGCCGCTGACGAAATCGAAATGCGCGTGGACGTTGACGCCCCGCGCCATCTCCTCGGGAGACAAAACGGGGTCGCCGGCGTCGCCTAGCGCGGCGTCGCGCAGCCAACGGTGGCGGATGGAATAGCGCGCTTTCAGGTAGGCCTTCAACTTCGGCCAACCCGTCGGCGTCAGCGCGTCCGGGACGGCCCGCTGCAACTCGGGCAGGAAGCGGTACGCCGTGATCAGACCACGGTCCGGGCGAGTGTCCATCTCGGCGAGCAGCCAGAGAACTTCGCCGATCGACAGGCCTCCGTCGCGCTCGCCGTGGACCGCCGCCCAGCGCAGGAATGCCCCCCGGTGTTTGGGGCAGAGCGCGAACGGGTACTCGGCGCGCAGGTCCGTGCGGAGTTCAAAGGTTTTGAGCCCCTGCTCGCCGGGGTAACTGGCGA
This sequence comes from Fimbriiglobus sp., assembly GCA_043727575.1. Classification (GTDB taxonomy): domain Bacteria; phylum Planctomycetota; class Planctomycetia; order Gemmatales; family Gemmataceae; genus JALHQU01. Next base: position 3,153 of record JAYSYN010000318.1, on the reverse strand, counting down.
AGGCGGCCCGGATGTTGGCGACCGCGGCGGGACTCAAGCCGAATTCAACCGCGCCCGCGCCGGTGAACCAGCGCGCCCCGGCCGAGTCCGGCCCGGCCGTGAGCAAATCGGGGAAGCGCGACCGCAGTTCCGGCCGGGTGGCGAGTGCGGCAAAGACGAACCGAATCGCCCCCTCGACCGATGTCGCGGCTTCCGCCGGATCCAGTACGATCGGCTTCGCGTCGTGGCTTTGTAAGAGGGCGTTGAGTTCGCGGAGATTCCAAATGTCGAAATAGACGGGAGGGAATTCACCGCGGGTGAAGAAGGTCAGCCGCCGGTAGACTCTGGCCACCAATTTTCGGAGCTGCGGACGCATTCGCGGGAATCTCGGGGCGATCGACCGGATTGACCCGATTTTCTACCGGTTCTCCCGCGCCGCGGCAACGCCGTCGATAGTCGGCGGACCGCGACGGTTTTAGCGGTTGCGGTGGGTGCGAAAGTTCTGCCGGTGATCGCCCCCATCTTCGGGGCGAAGTTCCCCGCATCCGCCCCCCCGGTGCAGCGATCGGCGTGTAGGCTCCGATGAAGTCTTTTGCCGCATCGGCCCCGATTCGGCCGGGCGGTTGTCGTGGCCCATCAGGACTCCAACACCGTGATCGACACCCCAACCGACTCCGCACTCCCCGCCTGTAGCCCGGACACCCTCAACCTCGGTTTTTTGACGATCGTCCAAGACGGCGGCGGCGTATTCGGCGGCTACCTCGTGACCAACGCCTGGGGTCGCCCGCTCGAATTCCGACTGACCACCGCCGTGCAACCCAACCGCGTGCAGCAAATTTTGTACGGCCCGACGCTCACGCAGTACCTGCACGCCGAACTGATCGGCAAAACGCTGATCGAGAAAACGTCCGTGGTCCCGGCCCTCGTCGTCACCGATAGCTTGCCCGCCCTCGGCCTGCGCGACCTGATGGCGATCCCCGTCGTCGCGGTGCGCACCGGCCAAGCCGACGACGGCCCGGAGATCCTCCAACTGACGCACGCGCGCTCCAGCGTGATGCTCGCGTATCTCGCCAAGTATCCGTCCGACAAGGCCTCTATCGATGAACGCCTCGATCGCGTCGATTCGGCCGTCGATCTCGCGGAGCCGTTCGCCCGCATCCGGGAAGCGGTGATCGAAGCTCGCAAAATGGGAGTGACCAGCCGTGCGGCATGAGGATGTGCCCGAATTCGACGCGCAGGACGCCGGACCGTTCGCGGTGACCAGCGTGAGCCTCGCCAGCTATCCCGAGACGCTGCGCTTCCCGCGCTTCGAGGCGCCGTTGGGCGCCGCCGTCCGCGAAGCCCGACTGCTCACGCAGGCCCCGTGGGTGCGCTCGCTCGGCAAGCTCGAAATGACCGTGCAGACCGAAGGTTGGAAGTTTCCCGCCCCGCCACCGGAACTCGACCGCCCGCCCCGGCCGCTGGTCGAGAAACTCGAGCCGCGCCTCGCCGAGCCAACGCTGCCGGACAAAGAGCGGGCCGAGAAGAAGCGCATCCGCACCCGGCCGACCTCGGACATGGTGCTGATGAAGGACCGGTTGCTCTACCTGCTGCAACCGCCGCTCGACGGCCTTTTCCAAGGCAAGCAACTCGAAGTCCCCTTCGAGCCGTTCCCGTATCAGTTGGAAGGGATCGCCTTCCTGATGCCGCGGACGTCGGCGCTGCTGGCCGACGAAATGGGCCTCGGCAAAACGGCCCAAGCGATCCTCGCGCTGCGGTTGATGTTCCACCAAGGCATCATCAAATCCGCACTGATCATTGCGCCGAAGCCGCTGATTCACAACTGGTGCCGCGAGCTGAAACTCTGGGCGCCGGATATCCCGCACGAAGTTTTCCCGCAAGAACCGGACCTGCGCCGCAGCGCGTGGAAGGTCTCCAATTGCCCGCTGAAGTTGATCAATTACGAAGCCCTCACGCGCGATGCCGAAATGGCCGCCGACCCCGGCATCTACTTCGATGTCGTCGTGCTCGACGAAGCCCAGCGCATCAAAAACAAAGACGCCAAGACGGCTCAGGCCGTGCGCAGTTTGCATCGCGGCCGCAGTTGGGCGCTCACCGGCACGCCCATCGAAAACCACGCCGACGACCTCGTCAACATCTTCGCGTTCGTCGATCCGGGCCGCGTGCCGTCCGACACGCCGCCCAAGCGGATCGCGCAGCTCACGAGCGATTGCATCTTGCGGCGCACCAAAGACGACGTGCAGTCCGACATGCCGCCGAAGATTCTGCGCGATCTCGAAGTCGAACTGACGCCGAACCAGCGCTACGCTTACGACCGCGCCGAGAACGACGGCATCGTCCAATTGAACGAACTCGGCGACACCATCAGCGTGCAGCACGTCTTCCATTTGGTGATGCGCTTGAAGCAGATTTGCAACTTCGATCCGCTGACCGGCGACAGTGCCAAGCTCGAACAACTGATGACCGACATGGAGGAAGTCGCGGCCAGCGGCCGGAAGGCGATCATCTTCAGCCAGTGGGTCGAACCGCTGCTGGTTCTGTCCAAAGCGCTCGACCGCTTCGGCCCGCTGCAGTACCACGGCCGCATTCCGCAGAACGACCGCACGCCGATCCTCGATCAATTCAAGGCCGACCCGGACAAGCACGTGCTGCTCATGAGCTACGGCAGCGGCAGCGTCGGTTTGAATCTGCAATTCACGAATTACGTCTTCCTGTTCGACCGCTGGTGGAACCCGGCCGTCGAGGACCAAGCCATCAACCGGGCCCACCGCATCGGCCAGCGCTACCCCGTGACCGTCACGCGCTTCCAAGCCGAGGACACCATCGAAGGCCGCATCGCGGGGATTTTGGAAGCGAAGCGCAAAGTCTTCAACGACCTGCTTTCGCAAGCCGACAAACCCGCCAACCTCGGCTTGACCGAAGACGAAGTCTTCGGCCTGTTCGACATCCAAGCCCGGCCGAAACGGACGGGGTGACTCCATTCCGGCTTTCCGACGGGTGACCCCACACCCCCCGTCGGAAAGCGACTTTCCCTTCGGAAAGCGACCGACTCCTCGGAATGACCAGTGCCAGCTAGAGGGGTATCCCTCCGGATTTTGCCACGGCGTTAGGCGGCGGTCCAGAGGTCGTTCCACTCCGGGGTGTCGCAGAGGGCTAGGAGTTCCACGAGCGGGC